>JAGWYX010000054.1 GCA_018969165.1 Verrucomicrobiota bacterium | reverse complement strand
TTCGTGGCTCGATCATCCCTTGACTTTCGCCCAGGTCTCGCGCAGCGCCCGCGCCGAGTTCTGCAGGCCGGTCACTTCCTTCGGCCAAAGCTTGATCTCGACGTGCTTGGCAATCCCCCGGCGACCCACCACGGACGGCACGCTCAGACAAACGTCGCGCATGTCGTAGGCCCCTCGCTGCAATGACGACACCGGCAGGAGCCGCTGCTGGTCAAGCGCGATGGCGTGGATCACGTCCCGGATCGCGATCCCGACCGCCCATCCCGCCCCGCCTTTTTTCTTGATCACTTCGGCCCCGCTCCCTTTGGTTCGTTCGAACACGGCGTTCTGAAATCCGGGCGAGCATTCCGGCAGCCCGGCCAATGGCAATCCGTTGACCGTGGCGCTGGACCAGACCGGCACCATCGAGTCGCCGTGCTCGCCCAGGATGAGCGCCTTGACCTGGGTCGGGGCGAGCTTCAATTCGTCGGCGATGAACGACGAGAAACGCGACGTGTCGAGCATGGTCCCCAGGCCGAGCACCTGCTGCCACGGCAATCCCAGCCGGTCTGTGGCCAGTTGCGTCAGGATGTCCACCGGGTTGGACACGACAAAGACAATCGCGTCCGGGCGCAAACCGGCCGCTTTCATGCGGTCGAGAATTTGCGCGAACAACGCGACGTTGCGGTTGATGAGGTCCAGCCGCGATTCATCCGGTTTGCGGCGCAAGCCGGCCGTGATGAGGAACAGGTCGCTGTCCGCGGCGCGCGCGTAATCACCGGCGTAAATCCGCTGGTCAGCGGCCAACGCGCTGCCGTGGAGCAGGTCCAGCGCCTCGCCTTCGGCCATCGCCTGGTTGGCGTCCAGCAGTTGGAGTTCGGAGACGAGGCCACCGCATTGCAGGGCAAACGCGGCGCAGGAACCGACCCTGCCGCCGCCGCCGATGATCGTGATTTTCATAATGCTCGAAGAACCAGAAACCACGAATGAACACGAATCGACACGAATTCAGGGAGAAGACCAAGGTGAGGCCTGACCCATGGCCAGTCCCAAACTGATCTAGATTCGTGTGGATTCGTGTCCATTGGTGGTTCTGTTTTTGGTTCTCCTGTTAATCGTGGTTTAAACCAACCGCTCCATGATCTGGTCGGTGATCCGCTGCACCAGCGCCTCGGCGTCGGGATCGGCCGCGGCGGAGTCGGTCTGCTCGGTCGTCGCCGCGCACGTGACGCCCGGTCGCCACTCGGCGTTGTCGCACAACTCGCATTCCTTGAGCCCGAAGCGCGGGTCGGGAATGCCCAAGCTCTGCTTGATCTTGAGCAGGTCCTGGAGTTGGCCGGGTGTCATGGTCTTCGGCGCGGTCCCGAGCTGGGTGGCCACCATGATCGTGCGACAATACGCTTCGAGGATCTCCATCTTGAAATAGGCGTCCTCGACATTGAGATGGCTCCAGGCCACCACCCCGTGGTTGGCCATCAGGATCGTGTTGTGCTTGTCCACCAGGTCGGCCACCAGCTTGCCCATCTCCGGCGTGCCCGGAGTCCGGTAGGGCGCGATGGCCACCGCGCAGAACACCTCATACTCGGGCACCATGCACGTCGGCGGCTCCACGCCGGCCACGGCAAACCCGGTCGCGTAAGGCGGGTGACAATGCACCGTCGCCACCGCTTTGGGCTGCCGTTTCATGATCTGCAGGTGCATCAGGATCTCGCTCGTGCGTTTCTTGGCGCCGACGAGTTGATGGCCGTCCAAATCGACCAGGCACATGTCCTCGGGTTTCATGAACCCTTTGGACACCAGCGTTGGCGTGCACAACGCGATGTCGTCGGCGACGCGGATGGCAATGTTGCCGCCGTTGCCATCGACGTAGGCCCGCTGCCACAGGCGGCGGCCGACTTCGCAGATCTGTTCCTTGAGCGCGTGGATTTCGGGCGAGTCGAAGAACGCTTCGAGGTCGGCCTTCGAGCTTTTCGAGGTGACCGGTTTGGCGGGGGCGGCCGGCCGGGCGCCGGGCGTCGGAGTTTTCGGAACGCCGTGGCCCTCCAGGTCGCGCAACAGATCGCGGGCGGACGGCGTCAGGATCGCGTCGGCCGGCAACGTCCGCGGATCGCCGCCCTTGCGCAGGAGGTCCTCGATGTCTCGCGAGCTGATGACGAGTTTCATGGAAGGTGGGCCACCGCAGGCGGGCAGAGCGGGGAGACGAAAGTCACATCCACCCCCCAAGTAGGCTGCCCCGGATCTAAGGAGGTGGACTCGGGACCGGCGCTCAGGCGGCCGGCTGCAGAACTTCGAGTCGAACCACGTGCAGCGGTGAAGCGTGGACGGTTTCCGCCGGAATGCCCGTCGCCGGATTGGGATCGACGCCGATTTCGAGCGTGTGCTGCGCGATAAACAGATGATCGCGATGCGGAATGTGGAACGTCCGCCCGTCGGTGAACACCATGCGAAACGGCACAAATGGCTGAGCGTCCCTTACCTTTTTGATGTCTTCCGGTCTCATGGCCACTGGTCAGATTACCGGCTTTCACCAGGACCTGCAACTGCTGTCTGCTCATCGCCGACATCGCATTGCGAACATTGAGGTCGTTGCTCATCGGACCGGTGAGTAGAAGATGGCGTCCACCAGGGCCGCGTTGATGGCGTCCACCGGCGTCGGTTCGTCAAACGGTTGCGCCGCTTCGCGGCCTTCGACGAACCCGATCGTCTGGCCGACGCCGCCGCCCAGGGCGTCGTAAACCACCAGGCTCGGATCCTTGCTCAAACCCGGCCGCGCGTTGGCGTCTGATTGAAAATGATCCCGCGTGAACGGGCTGACCACCAGCCAACGCGCGCCGGCCAGCGCCGGGACCGTCCGGCTCAGGGTCACGCGGCCGATGACCGTTCCGAGTCTCATGCCTTGCCCTCCGGCCGCACCTCGTCCACGATCCCGACGATCATCATGCGCACGGGACTCTTCTCGTCGCCGACGGCCTTGCGTGCGGCGGCGCCGTCGGTCGAGACGATCACGCGTTGGTGCATCGCCGCCCCGTGCGCGTCGATGGCGACCACCGGCGTGCCTTCGGGCGCGCCGTCGGCGCTGATCGGCTGGCAAATGAGCAGGCGCCAACGGTCCAGGCTCGGGTGCTTCCGAGTGGATGTCAGGTTGCCTTCAACGCGCGCGAGCAGCATGGGAAGTTCAGATTCGAGATTTCAAATTTCCGATTCGGTTCATTCCGCATTCCGCATTCCGCATTCCGCATTCCGCATTCAATAGATTCTCAGGTTATCCACCATCACGCACCGGCGGACGCGGCAGAAGGTCTTCGGGTTGGTCACGCCTTCGCCGGTCGGGGTGGCAATCGAGTAACTCAGATAGCCTTCGCCTCCCAGCCCGAGGCCCGCCATGCACGGCCCGTTCTTCACAAATAACGTCGTGTCCAGCGCCCGCGCCATGGCCGTCATGTGCTCGACATCGTGCGAGTGAAGGATGGCCGTGTGCTTGTAGTTGTGCTCGGCCACTTTCGCCGCGGCGATCCCTTCCGCGACCGTTTTGACGCGCACCACCGGGAGGAACGGCATCATCTGCTCTTCCTTCACGAACGGATGGTCTTTGTCGGTTTCGCCGAACAACAGCTCCGTCTTGGCGGAGGCGTTGACGCCTGCCGCCTGGGCGAGAACGCTCGCGTCCTTGCCGATCAGTTGCTTGTTCACAACCGGTTCGGGGCAGCCGCCGCCGTGTCCTACTTTGAATGTGAACGCCGCTTGGGTGAGCCGTTCGAGCTGGGCGGCGTCCAAGCGGACCGCGCCCTGGTGCTCCAGTTCGGCCATGAACTTGTCCGCGACCGACTCGAGCACGAACACTTCCTTCTCACCGATGCACAGCAGGTTGTTGTCGTAGGCGGCGCCATTGATGACCGAGCGCGCGGCGCGTTTCAGGCACGCCGTGTCATCGACGAGCACCGGCGGATTGCCCGGCCCGGCGCAGATGGCCCGTTTGCCGGTTTGCATCGCCGCCTGCACCACGCCGGGCCCGCCGGTGACCAGCAGCAGCCGGACCGCCTCGTGGGCGCACATGGCCTTGAAGGAATCGAACGTCGGATGCTCGACGATGCACGCCAGGTTCTCGATGCCGGTCTCGCGGAAAATCGCCTCGTTATAGGCCCGCACCGCCGTGGCCGCGCAACGCGCCGCTGCCGGATGCGCATTGAACACCACGGCGTTCCCGGCAGCGGCGATGTTCACGATGTTGCCGCTCAGCGTCGGAATCGAATGGGTCGAAGGCGTCACCGCCCCGATCACGCCAAACGGCGTGTATTCCTCGAGCGTGATGCCATGGTCGCCGCTCATGCCCTCCGGATGCAACCACTCGACGCCCGGCACCAGCTTGAGGATTCTCAGCTTCTCGATTTTATGATCGACCCGGCCGATCTTAGTCTCTTCCAGCTCGAGCTTCCCCCATGCCGTCGCGTTCGTGTCGGCCAGCGTTTTGACGATGTTGACCACCTTTCGTCGGGCTTCGACGCCCTTGGTTTGGAGTTGCTGGTAGGCCTCGTGCGCGGCGGCGCACGCCTCGTTGGCGTCGGCGAACAGGCCGAATTTGCCGCGACTGGCGCGGGTGCTTCCCGGTGCCTTGTCCTGGCAGCCGCAAGCCAGGGCGTCGGCCGGCGCCGGCGCCGCCGGCTTCGGAGCGGAAGCCGGGGTCGGTCCAAGCCGGCCGAGGACTTCCTCGATGACCTCGCGGATCAGGGTTTCATTGACGGTGCTCATTGCTTGGCGTTGTAGATCGGTTTGCCCAGGACATCCACGACATCGACGATCCCGATGATGACGGCATCGACCGGTGCGTCTTTGAGGCTGGGCGCCAGTCGCGCCGAGCTGCCCTGGCAGAACAGGACCATCTCGCCGATCCCGGCGCCGACGCTGTCCACGGCGACGAGGGTGTTGACACCGGGGCGGAAGCGGGACGGATCCTTGTCGTCCACCAGTTGGGGTCGCAGCAGCAGGAGCTTGCGCCCATTCATGGACGCGTCCTTTTTGGTCGCGACCACCGAACCTTCGACTTTGGCGAGAAACATAAATTTGTCCGTGGTCCGCGGCAATGGGGCCGTAGCGGTAAGGCGATCGCGCGCCCTGTGGACTACCGACCACTGACGACGGACGAGTTACTTCTTTTTCGGCAGCACCGCGTCCACGTCGCTGTGCGGTCGGGCGATGACGTGGACGCTGACGACTTCGCCTTTGATGGCCTTGATGGCCTGGGCGCCGGCGTCGGTCGCGGCCTTGACCGCGGCGACGTCGCCAACGACCACGGCGCTGACGAGCGCGTTGCCGACCTGCTGCATCGGGCCGGCCAGCTCGACATTCGCCGCCTTGAGCATCGCGTCGGCGCCTTCGACGAGCGCGACCAGTCCGCGGGTTTCAATGAGTCCAATTGCTTGATGAGCCATAGGGTGAGTTCAGGGTTGAGGTTGAGTGTTGGTCCAATTGTTTAATCCCGGAATCCTGGAGAAGAACGCCGGAAGAGCCGAACCACGAATGAACACGAAGCGACACGAATCGCGGAAGAAGGTTTTGAGTTCGTGTTCATTCGTGGTGAATCCGGTCCGGTTTGGTTGGTTAATTCTTGGAGTTCTCGAGCAGCCGCTTGGCTTCGCGCGCGACGACGAGTTCCTCGTTGGTGGGGATCACCATCACCTTTACGCGCGATGCCGGGGTGCTGATGACCGATTCCTGGGCCCGCACACGGTCGTTCGCCGCCGAATCCAACGCGATACCCAGTTGCTCGAGCTGGGCGCAAATCGCCTGGCGGATTCGAGTCTGGTTTTCGCCGATCCCGGCCGTGAACACCAGCGCGTCAGCGCCGTTCAGTTCGAGGTGAAACGCGCCGATCCAATGCCGCGCCTGGTGCACCAGGGTATCCAGGGCCAGTTGCGCCCGCGGGTCGCCCTGCGCCGCCTGCGCCTGGATATCCCGAATATCATTGGCGCCGCCGGACAATGCCTTGAGACCGGATTCCTGGCACAGCACGCGTTCGGCCTCGTCCAGCGTGAGCCTCGCGGTGCGCATGAGAAACGGCAGTGCGAAGGCGTCGAGGTCGCCGACGCGATTGTTCTGCGGCAGTCCGGACTGCGGGCTCATGCCCAGGCTGTTGCCGATCGCCACGCCGTTCAGAATGCCCGTGACGGACGAGCTCCCGCCCAGGTGGCACGAGATGACCCGCAACTCGGGCTGTCGCACCGGGCTCCGGCCGCCATCGACGTAAAGCTGCCGGACGCGCAGCGCCACGTCCTCGCGTCCGAGCAACTCCGCCGAGCGCTCCGCGATGAACTTGTGGCTGGCGCCGTGGAAGCCCCAGCGTCGCACTCCCAGTTCATGCCAGGCCTGCGGCACGGCATACCGCATCGCCGCCTCGGGTGCCCATTGGTAGAACGCCGTCTCGAACAACCCGATCAACGGCGTGTCCGGCATGCGCCGGGCGAACAGCCGGATGCCGGTCACGTAAGGCGGGTTGTGCGCCGGGGCGATCTGGTTGTAAAACTCCATCGCCTGGAGCACCTGCTGGTCCAGCCGCACACAGCCGTTGATTCCTCGGGCCATGATGGTTTTGAACCCGACGGCCGCCAGTTCGCTTTCGTGCTGGATCGCGCCGCTCCGCTTCAACTCGGCCAGGCAATCCTCGATCGCCTGGGCGTAATCGGCCACGCGCTCGAAGCCGCCCTTGTGCAGCAGCCGTTCCTGGCCGACGGCGAAGTCGAACAACCGCCACTTGAGCGACGTCGAGCCGAGATTGGCGACGAGAATTTTCACTGCAGCCACTTGCCCAGCGTGCCGAGCCCTTCGTGCGGACGCGGGATCACCTGGACGCTGACGACCTGGCCGACCTGGGCGGCCGCCGCCGCGCCGGCGTCGGTCGCCGCTTTGACCGCCGCGACATCGCCGCGGAAGAAGCCGGTGACATAGCCGCTACCGATCTTTTCCCAGCCGACGAGGGTGACGTTGGCCGCTTTGAGGGCGGCGTCGCAGGCCTCCAGGAGCGCGCAGAGGCCTTTGCATTCGATCATTCCGACTGCTTGTTGAGCCATAAAATCAGGGGAGGGTGGAGGGTTCAGGGGTTACTTGGTGTTCTTGGCGGGCTCGCCGATGAACATCTTCAGCAGGTCCTCGTGCGGACGGGCGATGATGTGCGAGCTGACCAGCTCGCCCACCTTGCCGGCCGCCTTGGACCCGGCATCGACCGCCGCCTTCACGCTGCCGACGTCGCCGCTGGCCAGCACGGTAATCAGGCCGCCGCCGATGGGGATCGTCCGTACCAGGGTCACATTGGCCGCCTTGACCATCGCATCGCTGGCCTCGACGCTGCCGACGTAGCCTTTGGTTTCGATCATTCCGAGTGCTTCGCTCATAGTTGGGTTCAGAGTTGAGGGTTGAGGGTTGAGAGTCAGAGTCCCGAATCCGGCGCCAGTTAAACCAGCAATTCGCAGGGCGTGTCCGGCTGCAAATTGCAGGCGTTGCCCTCATCGGTGTCGATGTGCACCTCGAGCTTGAAACTCTTGTCCACGCGCACCAGGAGATTGTCCAGGGCGATGGCGCACGGCCCGCCAATCTTCAGCCGCATGTTGTCGCCGTTTTTCACGCCGTAAAACTCCGCGTCGTCCGGATGCATGTGCACGTGCCGCAAGGCCCGAATCACCCCCTGCGACATCTCAAAAAAGCCGGCCGGCCCCATCAACATGCATCCCGGCGTATCCTGGATGTTCCCCGACAGCCGCAACGGGATCTCAAACCCCAGCGCGATCGCGTCCGTGTAGGCCAGCTCGACCTGGTTCAGCGTCCGACACGGACCCAGGATGCGCAAGTTGGAGATCACCCGGCTGCGGGGACCAATCAAGGTCACGGTCTCGTTCGCCGCGAATTGACCCTCCTGGTACAGCCATTTGAAAACCGTCAGTTGCCGACCCTTGCCAAAGAGCGTCTCGACCGCCTCCGGCGTCAAGTGACAATGCCGGGCGCTGACGTTGACCACCAGCGGATTTGGCGCCGAGGCGGTCCGCGGCATGGGTTTGCCCAGCCGTTGATAAACGGCCTGGCGCACCCTATGCTCGACCACCGCTCGATGGAGGGTAGCCATGGTGTTAGGGGCAACCATAATTCAAATCAAGCGTGGATTTCATCAGCTTCTGCAACTTTGTCAAATAAAATATTGCAAAATGTTTCAATATCTCTCAAATTCCGACCAAATGCAGGCCGAAGAACGCCGACATCGCCTCGAGCTTTACCTCCAACGAGTCGAATTCGCGTCCCTCGAAGAATTGGCGCAACAGGTGGGCGCCTCGACCTCGACCGTGCGCCGCGACCTTTCCCTGCTCGAGGCGGGCGGCACTTTGCGCCGGACACACGGCGGGGCGCGGCTGACGAATCCGCGTTCGGACGAGTTCACTTTTTCGGCCCGCGACACGCATCAATTGGCGGAAAAGGAGGCGATCGGCCGGGCCTGCGCCGAATGGATCCATCCGCATCAGAGTGTGATCATCGATGCCGGCACGACAGCGTATCACGCCGCGCGACACCTCGAGGACAAGAGCCTCCAGATCATCACCAATTCGCTGCCGGTGGCGAACCTGTTTGCCTCCGCGAACCGCCTCGAAGTTGTCGTGTCGGGCGGTGTGATTTATCCCCGGCTGGGTGTGCTGGTGGGCCCCCTGGCGGTCGAGGCGTTCTCCCGCATCCACGCCGACGTTGCGATTATGAGCGCCGGCGGCATCACGCTCGAGGGGATCACCAATTCGCACGGCTTGTTGATCGACATTCAGCGGGCGATGATTCACGCCGCGCAAAAGGTCGTCTTCTGTCTGGACCACACCAAGCTCGGCCGGCAATCGGTCTCGCCGCTGTGTGAGCTGGACCTGATTGATGCGATCGTCACCGACAGCGCGGCGCCAGCCGACCTGGTGGCGGCGCTGCGAGCGCGCGGATTGGAAGTCATCGTTGCGCCACCGACGCCGAGTGCTGGCGCCGACGCCAAACTTGCTTTAAGCCGGGACTGACCCTTTCGTGTCCCGAAATGGCCTTGCATTTAGCGGTCGTGAGGGGCGACATTGGCGACAAGGTGAAAAAGCGGTGGTGGATCGCCATGCTGCTCGGGTCCGAAGCCACGTTGCTGGTTTGGGCACTCGAGCCGGGGTCGTCCGCAGCCGGCGCCGAACCCGCGGGACGAATCACCACTGAGATGATTACGGGCATTGGCGACTTTTGGGTCCTGGCCCGCGATCCGCCAGGCGGCGCGCCGCCCCTTGCCGAACCGTTCCAACGGTGGGTGCGGTTGAACGGGCGCACGTATCGGGCGCACGTGTATGGGCGGCGCTCCAGGCAAACCAGCCAGCGCGGCATCCCCCTCCGCGGGGTGGCGATGGGCGACACGTTGGCGCTGGACAGTCGGGTGCTGCGCCCGCTGGAGCCGGGCGAGGGGCTGGAGCCCGGCACGCCCATCACCGATCTAAGGGCGCGGGAGCAGCGGTTGGCCGACGCCCCTGCGGCGGTGTTGGCCGAAATGGGAGGCTCGATTTATCGCTTCGGCTCGCGGGCGGATCTCGAGGGCGCCGAGGCGCGGCTCGAGGCGGCGGAAGCCAGGCCCGGATTGGAACCGGGCGCGGCGCAGGCGTTGCTGCTCAAAGGTCGGTCTCCGAAGCGGGACCGGGGACCCCTTTCCACGTTAGCCTCCGATTGGACCCTGGGGCTGAAGCGGGTGCTGATCATCCGGGTGGATTTTTCGGATTTACCCGGGGAACCGACCGGACGGGACGGGACGGTTTATACCGCCGGCTACGTGCAGCATGTGGCGGACACCGTCATCAAACCGTTCTTTGCGGCGAGCTCGTACGGGATGACGCCCCTGAGCAACACGGTGACGGCGCTGTATCGGATGCCGCAGTCGGCCAGTTATTACGCGACCAACAACGCCAGCAACCAACTGCATGCCGACGCGGAAACGGCCGCCAGCCGGGATTATGTACTGGCGAACTACGATCGGTGGCTCGTCTTGTTTTCGCCGCTGGAGGGGCTGCCGGGATCGGAATTGAGTTACGGCGGTCTGACGTCCGTGGGCACGCGGCTGGTCTGGCTGAACGGGGAGTTTGATTTTCGCAGCGTGGTGCACGAGCTGGGCCACACCTTCGGCTTGTATCATGCGGACCTGTGGCAGGTAAGCGACGGCAATCCGGTCAGCGCCAGCGGCACGGAGGTGGACGGGGGGGATGTGTTCGACCCGATGGGGTACAACTTCGGAAATGACCCGCGCACGGATTTCAACCCTTCGTTCAAGTGGCTGCTGGGGTGGATGAGCGACGCCCAGGTGCTGACCGTGACCCACAGCGGCACTTACCGGGTTCAACGGTTTGACACCGCCTCGGCCAGTGGGGTCTTGGCCTTGAGGTTGGCGCGGGACAGTTGGCGGGATTACTGGATCAGTATCCGGCGAAATTTCACCAACCTCGCCGCGATGGAAAACGGGGCTTACGTGATCTGGGGCTTCGGCCAGGATCACCACAGCGACTTGCTGGATTTGACGACCCCGGGAGCCAATGTCTGGGATGCGGCGCTGGGCGTTGACCACACTTTGCGTGACCCGGTACCCCGGATCAGCGTCCAGCCGGTGGCCCAAGGCGGCGACGGTCCGGGTCAGTACCTGGACATTGCCATCGACTTGCTGCTCACCATCACCGGCCAGCCGACCAACCAGATCGTGCGCCTCGGGCAAACGACGACGTTCACCGTGGCCACCGACGGTGAACCGGCGCCGACCTATTGCTGGCAACGCCAACCAGCCGGGAACAACACTTGGAGCGACGTGAC
>JAGWYX010000947.1 GCA_018969165.1 Verrucomicrobiota bacterium | reverse complement strand
CCGCAGCACGCCTTGCGTTTCGGGCGCGTGTTACGCAGCCGCCGCGCTGCGGCTGGTCTTCGACCCAGCCGCGCTCCGTTTTTAAAACACGGTCTGAGGCGCGCCTCGCTGGTCCTTTGGCGCTTTGGGGTGGAGTTGGGTTCAAGGCAAAGCGGCGGGGGCCCGCCGCACTCCAGGACGCGGGCGCGCCGGCTCCCGGTGATTCCGGTTCCTGGCCCTATTTCATGCGCAACCGCGAATGGAGGGTTCCCATGAACCGGGCCGCACGCAAACTAGGCATTGGCAATTGGCGGCGACTCCGGCAAAACGGGGTGGATGCAATCAACGGCGACAACTGTCGAGACCGAGGCAGGCGCGTTCCGCGGGCGGCGCAGGGCGGTGTCCGCGCGAGCCGACCCGGGGCTGGTGGTGACGATCCCGTGTTTGAACGAGCCGGACCTGATCGGGAGTCTGCAATCGCTGCGGGCCTGTGAACCGCCGGAGTGCGCGGTGGAAGTGATGGTAGTGATGGTAGTGAGCAACTCACCCGCCGGCTGTGAGGAAACGATTCGAGCCAACAACGAGCGCGCGCCCGGCAGCAGCATATATTTCGAGCACCCGCTCGACGGGCCGTTGGCATGAGGGAGTTGTGCGGATGGGACGCAAGTTACGTTGGTTATTGCCGGTGTTGACTGGTCTGGCGGTGGCGGGCTGTCAGACAGCCGGTTACCTGCGCCAGGCGGTGAGCGGCCAGCTCGAGATCTTGCGACTGGAACGGCCGGTGCGAAAACTGATGGCGGATGCGGGGACTCCGCCGGGGCTCAAGGAGAAGTTCCGCGAGGTGGAGCGGCTGCGGCAATTCGCCAAGGCGGAGTTGGCGCTGCCGATCGACGGGCATTACTTGCGCTACGCCGACCTGCACCGGCGGTACGTGGTGTGGAACGTGTATGCGGCGCCGGAGTTTTCCTTGCGCCCGAAGGCCTGGTGGTATCCGATCGTGGGGCGGCTGGTCTATCATGGTTACTTTTCCGAGGCCGAGGCGCGGCGGTATGCGGATCGGCTGCGCCAACGGGGCTGGGACGTTTACGTGGAAGGAGTCGAAGCCTACTCGACGCTGGGCTGGTTCAAGGACCCGTTGTTGAACACGTTCATCCACGAGCGGCCGACGGTGCTGGCCGAGACGCTCTTTCACGAGCTGGCGCACCAGCGGTTGTTTGTGGGCAGTGACACCGATTTCGACGAGGCCTTCGCCACCGCGGTGGGTGAAGAGGGGGTGAGGCGCTGGCTGGCGGCGTCGGGCGACCCGCTGGCGGCGGGGGCGTACGAACAGGAGCTGGCGCGCGACGACGAATTGATGCAGTTGGTGATGGACTGCCGGCGAAAGCTGTCCGCGCTTTACCGGCGCGCGGGCCTGACACGCCGGCGCCCTGGCGCCGCAGACGGCGCAACCCAGGCGGCGGCGACGCGCCGCGAAAAGGAACGCATCATTGCCGAGCTGCGTGTGGGCTATGCGCGACTCCGGGCGCGGCGCGGCGGGGATCCCGCCGCGGACCGTTGGTTTGCGGGGCCGTTGAACAACGCGCAGTTGAACGCGGCGGCGACGTATTACGTGTGGGTGCCGGCCTTTCACCGGTTGTTGGAGCAGCACGGAGGCGATCTGAAGAAGTTTTATCGCGCCGCCGCCGAATTGGCCCGCCTGCCCGAGGCCCAGCGTCATCGACGACTCGAAGCATTGCTCACGAGTTCCGCTCCATCTGCTCGTCCAAGAGATGGAGCCGACGCACGTCGGCTGCCACGGTAGGGTCGAGCTGCGGCTCGGCCCGGCGGTGCGGCCCTACCGGATTCCGGCGGGAATTCGGGCGAAGTGACGGATGCGCTGCAGGGCCTGTTCGACCTGGGCTTTTCGGAGCGAGTCAATCGTGTCGTGCCCGTAGCGGGTCGCGCAGAAGGTTTCGGTGATTAATCGCGCCTCGTGCCGAACCGGGGAGGACCGGTCCTCGAGCTGGCGGAGGAACTCGAACGGGGTTTGGGCGAGCGGCCGTTGGCATCCCAGGCGGTCCAGCGCGCGCAGCATGCGGGCGTAAT
>JAGWYX010000053.1 GCA_018969165.1 Verrucomicrobiota bacterium | reverse complement strand
ATCGTCTGGTTGGGGACCCGCGGCGTCGGTCTGCTGGCGGTCCTCTACTTTTTCATGCGCATGCGGCGGGTCTGGTTCCGCCTGAGGCGGCGGGAGGCAGCTTATGTTTAATCAAACCCTCATCAACGCGCTCTTTGTGCTGAGCGTGGTCGTCATCTGGTTCATGTTGGCCTACCAGTTTGTCTTGTGCCTGCTCGGCTGGCTGCACGGCATCCGGAGCGAGCGCGAGCGCCAACAGTTGGAGGCCCGGCCGCTGGACCTGCCAGGGGTGTCGGTCTTGATTCCGGCGCACAACGAGGCGGTGGTGCTGGAGCACACACTGGCGGCGATGGCCGCGCTGAATTATCCCAAGGGCCGCCTCGAGGTGATCGTCATCAACGATGCCAGCACCGACGACACCGGGGCGATCGCCGAGCGGTGGGCGGCGCGTGACCCGCGGCTGCGGGTCGTGCATCTGAGCGCAGCGGAGCGGGCGGGAGGCAAATCGGCCGCCTTGAATCGCGGTCTGCGTCACGCCCGTTTCGAGGCGATCGCGGTCTATGACGCGGACAACACGCCCGAGCCGGAGGCATTGCGGCATTTGGCGCGGCAACTGACGGCGCATCCGGAGCTGGGGGCCGTGATTGGGACATTTCGTTGCGCCAACCGGCGCCGGAATCTGTTGACCCGCCTGATCAATATCGAGGGTTTGAGCTACCAATGGACCGTCCAGGCCGGTCGCTGGATGCTGCTGCGGATTTGTTCCCTGCCCGGGACCAACCTGATCCTTCGCCGTTCGGTGATCGAGGCCATCGGCGGGTGGGATACCCACGCCTTGACTGAAGACGCCGAGATGTCGATTCGGATTTACGAGGCGGGCTATCAAATCAAGCTGGTGCCCTACGCCGTGACCTGGGAACAAGAACCGGAAAGACTTCCCACCTGGTTCCGGCAACGGACGCGGTGGGCGCGCGGCAACAATTACCTGGTCGCCAAACATGTGCCGCGGCTGCTGTCGATCCGGCCGCGGCGGCTGGGGATCGAATTGCTCTATGCCCTGGGGATGTACTACGTCTGCTTCGCGGCCATCGCGCTTTCCGACCTGCTGTTTTTGCTGTGCGGCCTGCAACTGGCCGGGATGACCGTGCCCGGACCGTTCTGGGAAGTCTGGCTGCTGGCGCTGGGGTTGTTCGTCGCCGAAGTGATGCTGGCGTTGTCCCACGCCCGAGGCGAAGACTCGCTGGCCAACCTGTTTTTGAGCGCGCTGGCCTATTTCACTTACTGCCAGTTGTGGATTCCCGTCGTGGTCAAGGCCCTGTTTGATGACTACATCCTCCGCAAGGCGCGCACCTGGGCCAAGACCGAGCGCTTTGCGGTCACCCCACCCCTGCGCGCATGCACCGCCCCAAGATCCTGAGTATCGTCGGCACCCGCCCCGAGGCCATCAAAATGGCCCCGGTCATCCTCGAACTCCAACGCGCCGTCGGCCGGTTCGAGCACGTCCTGGTCAGCACCGCGCAACACCGCCAGATGCTCGACCCGGTATTCCGCGCCTTTCACCTGGGGCCGGCGCTGGACCTGAATCTGATGCAGCCCAACCAGGGCCTGGCCGACTTCACCGCCCGGGCCTTGACCACTCTCGCCCACGTTTTTGCCGAGGAGGCACCCGACGCGATCCTGGTCCAGGGCGACACCACCACGGTGATGACCGCTGCGTTGGCGGCGTTCTACCAGCGGATCCCCGTCGGCCACATCGAGGCGGGCCTGCGCACTTTCGACCGCCACCAACCTTTCCCCGAGGAGGTCAATCGCCGGTTCGTCTCGGCGGTGGGCGATTGGCACTTCGCTCCGACGGATCGGGCGCGGACCAACCTCTTGCGCGAAGGTGTCCCACCCCAGTTTGTGTTCGTGACCGGCAACACCATCGTCGATGCGCTCCGGTTGCTGCCGGTCGAGGGCGACTTCGAGACGGTGGCCCTGCGCCGGCTGCCGCTGCATGGTCGCCGGCTGGTGCTGGTGACCGCGCACCGCCGCGAAAACCACGGCGCCCCGCTCCAAGGCATCTGTCAGGCGGTGCGCGCGCTGACCGAGGCCTTCCCCGACGTCGCGGTGATCTACCCGGTCCACCTCAATCCCAACGTGCAATCGGTTGTGCGCGCCGAACTGGGCCGTTGCCCGCGCGTGCACCTGACCGAACCGCTGGCTTACCCGGATTTGCTCAGGTTAATGGCGCGCAGCCACCTGATCCTCACCGACTCGGGGGGTATTCAGGAGGAAGCGCCGTCGTTTCACCGGCCGGTTTTGATTCTGCGGGAGACCACCGAACGCCCGGAGATCATCGAGGTGGGCGCCGGCCGGCTGGTGGGCACCGCGCCGAACCGGATTGTGGCCGAGGCCGGTCGGTTGTTGAGTGACCCGGCGGAGTACGTGCGCATGAGTCATGCCCGGAATCCGTTTGGCGATGGACACGCGGCGCGGCGGATCGTGGAAATCCTGGGTCGTGTGATGGGCCAGGCCGCACCGGTCTCGAACGCCCCATGTGCCGAGGCCACCCCGGCCGCGGCCTGAGGGCGGGTCGGGATTCCCGGCTTCAACGGACCCTGACTCGGATCGGTTAATGGCTCCCGAAGTTCGAGCGGTGCGACCGAGGCAAGCCGGGACTCCCAACCCGCGCCGTGGCCGACCGGGTTGGCAGGTCCTGGTCCTGGCTTTGTGGCTGACGGGCCTCTGGCAAGCAGCCGCGGCCACCCCGCCGCCGCTGGCGGGACGGCTCGGCGAGTTGTTTGCCGGTAACGCCTCCTCGATCGACAACGCCGAGCCGGAACCGGTCGGCCAGCTCGATGCCGAGCTGGACCTGACCTACGCGCACAATCACCAGACCAACTTCGCCGAGCTGCCGCTGAACCTGACCTACGGATTGTTCCCCCGTTGGGACATCAGCGCCACGGCCGGTGGGGTGTGGGACTCTTACGCCACGAGCGACGGCGGCACGCAATCGGCCGACGGGTTGGGCGATCTCTTCTTAAACTCCAAGCTGAAGCTCCTGGACCAGGAACGATTCTGGGCCACCCAATCCATCGAGTTCGGCCTCAAATTGCCCACCGCCAGCGCCAGCCAGGGCCTGGGCACCGGCAGCCCCGACTACGATTTGACCTGGTTGCTCACGCGCAATCTGACCGACTCCCTCGCGGTAGATGTGAACCTCGGCTACACCTGGATCGGGAACGGACCTGACGGCCCGTTGAACAACCAGGTCCACTACGGTGCGGCGGTGGAATTTCAAGCCACGCGCCAGCTCAACCTGGTGGGCCAGGTGCTCGTCGCCACCCCAACCGGGCACCTGGGCGAGACCGAGGCGGCGGTCAATGCCGGGCTGGGTTGGCGGCTCTCCCGGCAATTCTCCGCGCACGCGTCGGTGACCAAAGGCCTCGGCCACCTCATCGGGGTGATCGGCACGGTTGGGGTGACCTGGACCTTCGGGGCCCGACACTGAGGTTGCGGCCCGGTTCACTCGGGCCGCTGACTGGAGCGCTGGAAGCGGATCACCAGGTATTGGCGGGTCTGGCGCAGGCGGAAGCCGGCTTGTTGAATTCCGCGGGCGATGCCGGGCATGTGGGCGACACCCCAGGGCACCATGATATGGTCGGCCTGGGCCAGACGGGAGTGGATTTCCTCGAGCAGGTGCTGGTTCGGCTTGCGCAGGAGATCCGCGAACAGGTGCTCTTCCAACCCGGCGGACGGCGAGTGGCGCAGCAGCGTCACAACCGCGGTTTGAACGGCTCGGTCTGCCGCACCAGGGGCAGCACTTTCTCGTCGATCGACGCTTCGTTGGTTCCGACTTGAAGTTGATAGAGAAACCAGTGCTCGACGTGGGCGACCGAGCCGTTCGGCGGCACGCGCGTCAACGGGCCGAAGGTCTCGAGTTCGAGCATGTCGCCGCCGGTATAGGCCTCGACATTGCACCCGAGATCGGGGTAGCGCGCGTTCGGGCTGAACCCGAACCGGTCCAGGAAGAGCAGGTCCGGCTCCGCGTAGGCCGCCCAGCCGAGCGTGTTCATCACCCCGCCCTTCTGCGCCGCGGGCCGGTCGGGATCGCACCGCAACTGGATGTATTTCCGCCCCCAGGTCCAGCGCGGGTCGGTCATGTCGGTGTAAGCCCACAACGCGATGGTGCGGACCGGCACCAGGGCCTCGGGGTGGGGGCGCTCGGGTTCCTGCGGGAAGATCGCGCGCCCGCCGGCGGGCATTGCCGAGATCGCCCAGGGCGCCAGTTCGACGCCCCAAATATTCTTGTTCGTCAGACGATGGACGACCGTGACGTGCGCCGCCTCCGGATCGAGCGTGATGGCCATTTGTTTCTGAATGCCCGTGCTCGGCTCGACCGGTTCGGTCAGTGTCAGCGTCTTGCCGTCCCAATGGGCTTCGACGGGCGCGTTGTCGGGCGCGTAGGTGCGCGGCTGATTCTCGGGGGCGTGCCAGAGGCGATGCCCGCCGTAGATGCGCCATTGATCGCCGCCGGTCTGGCCCACCTGCTCGGGCCACTCGCGAAACACGTTCGAGCCGCCCACGAACGCGAAGCGAATCACGCGCGGGCCGACGTCGGTGGTGGCGACCAGTTCGACGCGGCCGTTGCTGAGCCGGACGCAATTCGCCCAGCCGCCGTAGGCGAACGGTTGCTGGATTTGGACTTCGGCCCCGGCGTTCGCCGTCAGCAGGCCGATCAGCGCGAGGATCAATTTCCGTTTCATCGGTTCAACTCCTTCCGTTGAGGTCGTCATGTGGCATGAGGGCGGCATAATGAATTCTGCCATCAAAGTCCAGAGGTTCCGCGCACCGCCGCGGGATCCCCTGGTCAGATCGATTCGTCCTTCCCTGGAGTGGCGCATCCGCAAGGGCTCTGGACACCTCTGGACTCTCGTGCCGCTTTCGCCCGCCCGCAAGAGCCGCTTGACAACCACTGTATGCCTGTTATCGTACAGCCGCATTTTACGCATTTATGCCCAAGTCGCTGCATTACCAGATTGATGCCCATTCGGGTGTGCCGGTCTATCGCCAGATCATGGACCAGACCAAATACTATGCGGCGTCCGGGGCCTTGGCGGCCGGGGAGCAATTGCCCTCGATCCGCGAGCTCGCCCGGCAGTTGTGCGTCAATCCGACGACGGTCGTGAAGGCCTACACGGAGCTGGAACACGAGGCGGTCATCGAGATGCGGCACGGCCGCGGGGTCTTCGTGGCCGCGGCACCCGCCCCGATGTCCGAGCGGGAACAGACCAAGGCGCTGCGGCGGCTGGCGCGGCAATTGGCGGTCGAGGCGGCCCAAATGAACGCCCCGGCCGAACTGGTCTGGCGCATCGTGGGCGAACAGCTCGAGGCAGTCAGTGACGACGGCCGCGACGGGCGGACCTGGCTGAGCGCGGTCGGTGAAAGGAAGCCGAGTCATGGTTGACGCGGTCGTCAAGGTCAATGACGTGGCGAAGACGTTCCCCGGGGGCGTCGTGGCGGTCAGCGGGCTGGACCTGGAGATTCCGCGCGGGGCGGTTTACGGGTTGATCGGGCGCAACGGGGCCGGGAAGACCACGACCTTGAAGCTGTTGCTGGGCTTGTTGCGGCCGGACCACGGGACGGCGCAGGTGTTCGGGCGCGACCTTTGGCGGGCGGGGCGCGAGGTGCGATCGCGGATTGCGTACGTTTCCCAAGCGCCGCAACTTTATGGCTGGATGACCCTGGGCGAGCTGTGCCGTTACACCGCCTATTTTTACCCGGCCTGGGATGGCGATTACGCCCGGCAACTGGCCCGGCGGTGGGCCCTGGACTGGGACCGGCCGGTCGGACGCCTCTCGGGCGGCGAGCAACGCAAGGCGGCGACGCTGCTGGCGTTTGCCAGTCGGCCCGCGTTGTTGGTCCTGGACGAGCCGGCGGCCAACCTCGATCCGATCGCGCGCCGGGAGATGATCCAGGAGCTGCTCGAAGTGATTACGCAGCGGGACGAGTGCACCGTGTTGCTCAGCACCCACCAGGTCGGCGACCTGGAGCGGATGACCGAGTACGTCGGATTCATGGATCGCGGGCGGCTGACCATGACCGAGCGGCTGGAGGATTTGCAGCAGCGGTTCCGCCGCGTCCAGGTGGTCTTCCCAGGCGCGGCGCCGCCGCCCGGGTTCGTGGTGCCGGGGGCGGTGCGTTACCAGGTCGCCGGCCCGGTGGTGACCGCGATCGTGCGGCAGACCAGCGAGGCGGAGCTGGATGGCGTCCGCGCTCTGCCCGGGGCACGGCTCAACCTGTTCCAACTCGGCCTGGAAGAAATGTTCATCGAACTTTTCGGGCGGAGCGACCGGGAAATGATTCTGAGCCAGCCGGCGAGCGCGGAGGAGCCGAGCGAAGAACCGGCCTCGAACATTATTTCCCTCAGGCGCTCCTGAGTAGAAAGGGATGCAAACTATGAAACAAACCATGATTTGGATTTTGGCAGTCCTCGTGTTGGGGATTGGTTCGCGCTGCGAGGCCGGGTCGGACCGTTTGACCGCCGGGTCGGCGGCCGACTCGGCCTCTGGCGCCGGGCAACCCACGGTGGTCTCGGTGCGGGTCGAAGGCACCAACCTGGTGGCGGTCGTGCACGTGCCGGCCGGTCTGGGCGTGGTGACCCTCGAAGGCCGCCCACGCCTGCAAGCCGGCGCGTGGTCGCCGCGAGCGGTCCAGAACGTGGACGCGACGGGCGGTGAGGTGACCTTCCGCGTCCCGATGTCGAGCAACGTCGAACTTATCCGGGTTCGCGCGGACGCCCAGGCGGCGCTGCCGAGTTCGTTTTACCGCGGCACCAACGCGTTCGCCGGCGCGGTCTCGACCTTCGACCCCGGCGCGTCGTACAACTCCCTTAGCCCGGCCCTGACGCCGGGCGCGGTGGACGCCAACGGCAACGCGACGAGCCAGCCGCGGACCGTCGTCGAGTCAGACATCTGGAACCTCAGCGGCAACACCCTCTATTTCTTCAACCAATACCGCGGGCTGCAGGTCATCAATTTGAGCAGCCCGGATTCACCCGTTATCCGCGGGACCTTTGATTTGCCGGCGGCGGGCGAGCAAATGTACCTGATCGCGACCAATTACGCGGTGCTCCTGGTGCAGGGCTGCGGTTGGGGCGGCAATGACGACAACGACGTGGTGATCGTCGATGTCACCAGCACCAACCTCCACGAGGTCGCCAGTCAACCGGTCAGCGGCTCGATCCTCGAAAGCCGCCTGGTGGGCAGCGTCCTGTATGTCGCCTCCCAGGTTTATCAGCCCATGTCGGGCGCCAGCAATGGCGCTTGGGAATGGGGCACGATGGTCTCGAGCTTCGACCTGAGCGACCCGACCCAACCGGTCGCCCGGCAGCAACTGTGGTATCCGTCCTCGTATGGCAGCGTGGTGACGGCCACCGACCAGTTCTTCTTCCTGGCGACGCAAAACTCGAGTTGGTACCAGTCGGTCGTCCGTGTCATCGACATCTCGGACCCGACGGGCGTGATGGTGGATCGCAAGCCGATCCAGCCGGCGGGTTACGTGGCCGACAAGTTCAAGATGAACCTCGGCGGCAGCGGCACCAACGCCGTGTTCACCGTGATCTCGGAAGTGGTCAACACGACAAGCTGGACCTGGACGCCGACGTTGCAGACCTTCTCGCTGGCGGACCCGACCGCCCCGCGATGGCTGGCGACCCTCCAGCCGGCCAAGTGGCGGGGCGAACAACTCCACGCCACGCGGTTCGACGGGAATCGGGTCTATGTCGTCACCTTCCGGCAGGTCGATCCGCTGTTTGTCGTGGATTTGTCGGACCCGGCCAACCCGACGGTGGCAGGGGAGGTCGAGGTGCCGGGCTGGTCCACGTATATCGATCCGCTGGGTGACAAGCTGGTGACCATCGGCGTGCAGGTCTCGAACACCTGGCAGGTCGCCGTGTCGCTGTTCGACGTGAGCAACCCGGCCCAGCCAACCCTGGTCAGCCAGCTCCCGATCGGCAACGGTTCCTCGTGGAGCGAGGCCAACTACGATGAAAAGGCCTTCGGCGTCTTTCCCGATGCCGGGCTGATCCTGGTGCCGTATCAGGGCTGGTACACCAACGGCTACGCGTCGGCGGTCCAGTTAATTGACTTGAACACCCACCTGGCGAGCACCAACGCCCTGGTCTTGCGCGGCGTGATCCAGCACCAGTTCACCCCGCGCCGCGCCGCCCCGTTCGGCGTCAACCACATCGTGTCGGTCTCGGGCCAGGAATTGCTGAGCGTGGATGACACCGACCGTGATCGACCCGTCGTGCGGGCCGACCTGGAGCTGGCCTGGCCGGTGGACCACCTCTTCCTGCAGGGCGATTACCTGGTGGAAATCGGCAATGGCTCGGGCTGGTTCAACCAAGGCACGCCGACCCTCCATGTGGCGCTGGCCGCCAACCCGGATCAGGAATTGGGCGAATACAGCCTGACGAACCTGCCGGTGCTCGGCGCCACGGTCCAGGGCCAGAAGCTCTATCTGGCGCAAGGCCCGACCGGCTGGATGTGGCCGCTCGCATTGAATGCCAACGGGGATACCAACGGCGTGCCGGCGACCAACGCGCCCAACTTCTTCCTGTCGGTCTTTGACCTGCAGCACCTGCCGACGGTCACGCTGCTGGGCCAAACCGGTGTGGTGACCAGTGCGCTGGGTTGGAACAGTTCGTGGCAACCGGTCTGGGTTAAGCCCGGGCTGCTCGCGTGGTCGGGCGGTCAGGGTTTCTGGATCATGCCGCTGATGGGCGCGGGCCTGGTCGGCGGCGGCGCCCCGGGCCCGGTGACGGCCACCGGAGGATTGACCGTTTCCTCGGCGCCCGACACCTCCGCGATCAGCGCCATGCCGATCGGCTATGGTTCCCTGCGGCCCTGGTGGGGCTGGGGCGGCAACGGCGGGCGTTTGCTGGCGTTTGACGTGACCGACCTGACGGCGCCGAGCTTTGTTTCGGAAGTCAACTTGACCACGAACAACTGGTGGAGTTTCAGCGCGCCGTTCACGACGAACGGCCTGGTGTACCTCAGCCACCAATACTCCGAGCCGATTGTCGTCGGCACCAATTACGTCACCAACTACGTGACCCCGACCCAGCCGGATACCAATCAGCCGCCGTTGCCGAGCGGCGGCGGCTGGGTGACCAACGCTTATCCGGTCTATAACTGGGTCCAGCGCTGGTATCTCGACGTCGTCGATTATGCCGACCCGCCGAATCCGACGGTCCGGCCGCCAGTCAACATCCCCGGCACGCTGCAGGGCGTTTCGGCCGCCGGCGCGTTGCTCTATACCACCGGCCCGCATTGGGATACCAACGGGGTGACCGATTGGAACGATTGGCTCGATGCCAGCGCTTACGACGGCGTGTCGGCGCACCTGGTGGATTCGGTGATGCTCTCGACCAACTGGCCGCACCCGGTGCTGGTCCTGGACACCAACCTTTTCATCGGCTCGCCATCGAGCGCGACCAACACGCCCGACCAACTCGAAGTCTGGACGCTGCCGGCCAGCGGTCAGTTCTCCCGCCTGGGTGCCACCCCATTGAAGGCCTCCGCCAACGTGCTGGCCGGTTTCGGCAGCTTGTTGGCCGTGCAGGAAAGCGATTCGCGGCTCGAGTTGTTCAACGACTCGGACCCGGCGGCCCTGGGCTTGGTCGGCAGCGGGAAGCCGAGCGGTTGCCTCTGGTACAACCTCCCCAACGCCGACGGGACGCTCGACCAGGGCCTGTGGCTGCCGTTGGGCGATTACGGAGTGTCCGTGATTCCCGTGCGCGCTTTGCCATGAAGCGTGCCGGGAACCAGGTGGCGGCGGACGCTGGCCGGTCCGTGCCTCGCCGAATGGTGATCGGGGCCGGCCCGGGCTGGCTGCTTGAGCGGGGCCCGGGGACGATTGAGGAGACGAACTACCCTGAGGGTGCAGGCCGCGCCGCCATGCTTTGCGGCCGCAACCGTCGCGGCTTCACGCTGATCGAGCTGCTGACGGTGCTTGCGATCATCGGGGTGCTGGCGACGCTGCTGATGACCGCGCTGGCCGGCGCCAAGAAGCAGTCGCGCCAGGCGCGCTGCACCGCCAACCTGCACCAGATCGCCCTGGCGATTGGCATGTACCTGGATGACCGCGGCAGCCGGCCGCCCGACCTGCCGGTTTTGGTGACCGCAAGATATTTGCCGGCGTCGGCCGCGTTGCTATGTCCGGAGGATAAGACCGGCGACTGGGGGGGGCTGCATAATTTTCCGGCGTCGGTGGCCTCGATGGCGCAAGCAATCGGCGGGCAAACGGCCACCAACCAGAACCTCGGTTACTCCTACCTGCATCCTTTATCGTGGGACGACGCGTCCTGGCAGCGGCTGGTCACCGCCGGCCCCGAGGCCGGTCTGGCCGTCTGCCAGCTTCACGGGCTGGCCAAGAACGCGGCACCGGGCGTCAACGGGTTTCCCACCGATGTTCGGGATTTCGAGGGGTTGATCCTGCGGGCGCAATTCGACGGGGCGGTGGTCCGCCGACAATGGTTCTGGCCGTCCGCCGCCGCGGCGCAGTCGGCCGCGGTGGCCTTCAGCGCGACGCCTGGAGGCGTGGGCACGGCCTTGACTCCCGCGCCGCCGGCGACGGCGGCGGACGCGGACATGTGGCCGCTGTTCGCCGATGTGCCGCCACCCCAATGACCGAATGCCTGCGGACCCGCACCCTGGTCCAACCCTGACCGCCATACCGGCGTGGGAGGCGCGGCGCGGCCGCCCATTTCGCGGTTTGCTGTGGTGCGAATGGTTCGCGCACAGCCGGCTGCTCCTGAGTTTCCTGGTGCTGTGGATGCTCTGCGTGTGGGCAGCGCCGGT
>JAGWYX010000946.1 GCA_018969165.1 Verrucomicrobiota bacterium | reverse complement strand
GATACACTCCCACCTTCGCGCCTCGCCCCAGGCCAATTGGCGCGCAACGAATGGATAGCTTATTTCTTTACGGACCCCAGGGCCCAGAAAGGTTCGACAGGACCGCGGTCTTCCTGCATTCTCCCGTCATCGTGTGACACGTGGTTTGATTCCCTATGAGAACCCTTCTGATCGGCATCGATAGCGGCACGCAGTCCACCAAGGTCCTGGTCGTCGATGCGCGCAACGGCAAGGTCCTGTCCGCCGCGTCGCAAGCGTATGGCCTGCTTCCGAACCTGCCGCCCGGCGCCAAGGAACAGCACCCGCACACCTGGCGCGCCGCCGCCGCCAAGGCCATCCGCCAGGCATTGAAAGGAGCCCACGCCGCCGCCGGCGAAGTCCAAGCCATCGGCGTCAGCGGCCAGCAACACGGCTTGGTCCCGCTGGATGCGCGCGGGGAAGTCATCCGGCCGGCCAAACTCTGGTGCGATACCTCGACGGCCGCCGAGTGCGAGGAGATCACGAGTAAACTCGGCGGGCCCAAGGCGACGATCCGCGCCGTAGGCAACGCAGTGCTCCCGGGATACACCGCCTCGAAAATTCTTTGGTTGAAAATGCACGAGCCGGCCAATTACCGGCGCCTGGCAACGGTCCTGTTGCCGCACGATTACTTGAATTTCTGGCTCACCGGCCGGGCGGTGATGGAGTACGGCGATGCCAGCGGCACGGTGCTGCTGGATGTGCACCGGCGGAAATGGTCGGCGGCGGCGATCAAGGCCATCGATCCGGGCCTGGCAGCCAAACTGCCGCCATTGATCCCGAGTGACCAACCCGCGGGTTCGTTGCGGCAGGCGACGGCGGAGGCTTTGGGACTGAGTGCCGGGACGCTCGTGAGCGCCGGCGGCGGCGACAACATGATGGGAGCCATCGGCACCGGCAATACCCGCCCAGGAGTCATCACCGCCAGCTTCGGCACCAGCGGCACAATCTACGCTTGCGCGGCCAAGCCGGTGGTCGATCCGCTCGGCGAGATCGGCGCGTTTTGCGACTCGACCAATCGCTGGTTGCCGTTGCTCTGCACGATGAACGTGACGGTGGCGACCGAGATGATGCGCGATTGTTTCGGCTGGTCGCACGCCAAGTTCGACGGCGCGGTGGCGAAGGTCGCTCCGGGCGCGGGCGGGTTGGTCCTGTTGCCGTATCTCGAAGGCGAACGGACCCCGAACGTGCCCGCCGGCACCGGCGTGCTGCTCGGCGTCAACCCGCGGACCTTCGAGCCGGGCGCGTTCGCGCGGGCGGCGATGGAAGGGGTAACGCTCGGCATGAACTACGGTTTGCGCCGGCTGGCCGAGCTCGGCGTCAGGCCGAAGCAGATTCGCGCGACCGGCGGGGGCGCGCGCGCCAAGGTGTGGCGTCAGATCATGGCCGACGTGTTCAACGCGGAGGTGGTGACGTTGAAGGTCGGCGAAGGCGCGGCCTACGGCGCGGCGTTGCAGGCGCTCTGGTGCTGGCGGCGCCAGCGGGGCGAGAACGTGTCGATCACCGACCTCACCGACCGGTTCGTGCAGGTGAACCGGGCGGAAACGGCGGAGCCGAAGGCGAAGAACGTGGCGGTGTACCGCGAGCTGCAGGGGTTGCAAGACAGCATGTCACAGGCCCTGCGCGAGGTGTTCGTCCAGCACCGGCGGTTAGTCTCGAGGTAATGCGAACTCTGGGCGAATCGGAGCGCGGACGGCCTCCTCTGCGCGGCGTGGAACACCTGGCGGACAGGCTGTCCGCGCTCCGGGAGAGACCGCAACTCACGGCGACACGGCGCGATAAAACCTCGGCGTAACGGAGACTTGGTCCACCAGTGTGGTGGAGCCCATCGCGTTCGTGAGCGCCCGCCAATCCTGCCAATGGGTCAAATCGGTTGAGGTCTGAACGCGCGTAGCCGCACCCGACGGGCACCAAACAGTCAACGACAACCGGCCGCCCCCGGAAGTCGGCTGGACTTCCAACTGGAGCAGGTTGAGATTTCCGGATCGCAGGACGCCACTCACAAAAAAATCGACCGCGCAAAATGCGCCTTGGTAGAACGTGATAT
>JAGWYX010000052.1 GCA_018969165.1 Verrucomicrobiota bacterium | reverse complement strand
CCAGGACGCTCAGCTCGCTTGCGTCGGGAACAAACAGAGTGAAGCCGAGCAATCCGTTGTGGGCGTCGAACATTGCCCCGGCCACCCCGAGCACGGACACGCGCGCGTCCGTCAAAGCCGGCTTCGCGCCGGCCGGGTGGTCCAGGACCCGGATGCTCAGGTGGTCCCCACCCGAAGCCAGGTCCAGCACCCACTGGCCCCAATCTTCCGTCACCCCATGCACAATCCCTTGCACCTCCACCCATTGCGCGTCCTCGGCACCCGAGGCCACATCGCCCAGCGAGACCTTCCGGGCTGATGGCAATGGCGCCGGCCCCAGAATCCGGACCGAGGCGGCCACGATGACCGGCGAGTAGCGCCCGCCGCTGCTGATGCCTGTCACGGCGACGCGCTGGCCTGGCCGCAGTTGGGGCGGGAGAACGGCATTCCAGACGAAAATCCCCGCGGTGGCATCCTGCACAAAGAAGAGGCCCATCTTCGCGTCGTAGCATGTGGTCACGCCTTGAACCTGGACCGGATATTGCGCCTCGGCTTCAGAGCGGGAAAGATCGAGCACCTGCCGGATTTGCGTTAGGACCGGCTTCGCCGCCGGCGGTTCAGGAAGTTCGTCGGCACCCGGCAAGGCAGCGGAGAGGACGAGCAGCGTCAAGGCGACCCCACATAAGCCCGTCGCTCTCGGCCAGGCGCGCGGCTTGTGTCGGCGGCAAGGAGGCTCCGGTCGCCAGGTGTCAAAACAGTTGCCAGCGCGCCTGCTCACTGGGATCGACTTATCACCGGGCCGGGTGAGATGTCGAGCGTTCTTGCGGTCCGGTCGCGGGACCGACGCGTGAGATCCACCACCGACGGCCATCACCGTGACGCCCGCCCGATCGCTCGCACGCGGAAGGAAGTCAGGAGTTCGCCGAAAGACTCGAGGAAACGATCAAACTCGCTCGGCCCCGCAAAAAGGCTGAACTCCAGGACCCCGCCGGGGAACGGGACAAACGCCAGGCGCCGGACCCACTTGGGCCGGTTGGCCCGGGTTTCCTCCAGGTCAAACGCCGGCCCGCTACCGTCGCTCGCGTAGCAATCGCACTCGGCACGGATTCTGGCTCCCGGAAACTGGCCCAGCACGCGCCGCCGCAGCGCCCCTCGATCCAGCGGGTCCGGAGCAGGATTGACCCGGGAGACAATCCTGAGCCCGATCGCCGCGTTGGATTCATAGCAGAAAAAGGTGATCTTCCTCCCTTTCGCGTCGAATTCGTACCGCCAGCCGGTGGGCGGCACGAACGAGAACTCATACTGCTCGGCGACGATGACCGTGCTGGTCACCGTGCCCCGCTCCGGGATGACCAGCGGTTGATGGCGGAGTTCAAACCGGTCGGCGGAGGCCAACGGGCTGGCCAGCAGGAGCAGGCCCAAGGCGTGGCTGCAAACGGAGAGGCGCGCGGTCACGACGTCAGGAGGTGGTATTGGGCGCCACCAGCGCCCAGCAGGCGCGGATAATGGCCCGGATCATCGGGGTGCCGGGGGGCAGTTTGCTCGCGTTCATGAAGTTCTGGTCGAAGGCCCAATTCCGGTTGGGCGGGTTATAGACGCCGCTGCCGCCCCAAGGCCCGGTGGCGATCTGGCTGCTGAACATGCCCACGATCGAGCCGTTATACGTGAAAGTCTTGCCGCTCCAATTCTCGAGGAACCGCGGGAAATTCTCGACGCCACCGCTATAATGGCCGTTGCCGGAAGGGACGATGCCGGAGATGATGGCCGCGTTTACCGTGCTGTTGGCGGCGGTACGGGAAGTGAGAGATTTGGTGCTGTTGGCATCGCTCCAGGCGGGCGAGAGGATGGTGATGGCGTCGCTCACCAGCGAGGCGGGCAGGGTGGTCGTCGTGTTGGTCGTGCCCAGGTAGGCGCTGGGCGCATTGTAGTTGCCCTGGACATAAAGCGGGTCCGGCGTCGCCACGGTCAAACCCAACGCGGGCAGGCTCTGGCCGTTGACCAGGCGAACGCCCGGCTCGGTGCCGCTGCTCGGCGCGCGCTCGTCCGCGACAAAGACCGAGGACACATCACGGCCCAGCAGTGGGCGCACGACGCTGTTGGTGGTGCTCCACTGGGCCAGGGCGCCGACGTCAAGCTGGGTTGCCTGGACGGTCTTATTCTCACGGGCGTTGTAAAACGTGACGTTGGTGTTGAGAAAACTGCTCGCTTGCGCCCACGGGACAGCGATGCCGAAACCGTCCCAACTCCCGCTCGTGGCGACCACGACGTCGTTGGAAACGAGGATGACCAAGTCGGCCTTGTTATAATAGCGCTGCTGGCCCATTGGCGAGTTGGGGTCTTCGCCGGCCGGCGGAAGCTCGACGACCGCGTGCACCGCCGCGGGACTGTTGTTGGTGCCGATGGGGAGGTTCAGCGAACTGACGCCGGAGTCATGCGCCCCTTGAAACACGACCGAGCCCGGGTTGCGGCTCGTCGGATCGTCCGGATCTTTGTCGTCCTCTTCCACCTCCTGAACGGCGGTCACGTCGCCCTGGTAAGTCAACGTGGCCGAGTTCGGTTGGGTGTAGAGATGGCCGTTGGTATGAACGCGCCCCGTGATGTTCATGTTGGCTCCCGGGTTCAGCTCCATGTCCATCGAGTAAAAGATGGCGAACTGGAAGAGCGGGATGGAGGAGACCTGGATTTCCTGCTTCACGCCGGCGATGAGGTTGGTGTTTAAGCCGCTGGCGGCCCGCGCGTTGGAGACGATGCGGTAGGTGGCGGCCAGGCCGTAGAGGCCGACGTATTGCGACTGCAGAGGGGTGTACGCCCAATCGAAGGTCTTGTTCACGTAAGTTTGCGCGCCGTTCCCCTGGGCATCGCTGAATGCGAAGTCCGCCCAAGTCGCGCTTTCGGCGGTGGTCGGCACCGCGGCGCGATAATTGGCCAGGTTGTAATCCACCGCCGCCTGGCCTTGCATCTGGAAGTCGCGGGCCATCTGCGAGATGACCTTTTCGGTCGCCGCTTCGGCGGCCGCGGCGGCGTTGTAATATTGGTTGTTCCGCTGGGTGAGGGTGGCGGTGGTCGAGGTCCAGGTCATCGCGCCGGCCAGCATCACCAGGGCGATGCAGGTGAACACCAGGACTATCATCAACGCGTAGCCGCCGCGCTTGCCGCAGTGGATCGGACGCTGGGTCTTCATTTCATTCGAGGGTCCGGCGCGTGATCCGCGTCCGGAGTTGGTAGTAATCAAACAACCCGCCGGGGCCGACCTGCACGATGGGATACTCCAGTTGATAAAACTGCAGGTTAAGGCCGATCACGCGGTTGTTCTGGTTGTTGGTCAGGATATTGCCGGCGTAATCCTCGGCGGTGAAGGGCAGGCTGTTGCTGATCGAGTTGGCGACGAGGGTGGAAGTCGCGGACCCGTTGGTGAGGCGCCGCAGGGAGTTGTCCGCCGAACTCCAGTAGTAGCGCACGTAGTAGCTGGTATTGGTGGAGGGATAAATCTGAATCGCCGGGCCTTGCTGCAGCGTGTTGGGGGGAATCTCGGAAAACGAATTCAGATCGCCGGTCCCAATCTGGATGCTCTTGGCCGAGCGAATTTCGGAGATCAAAAGGTTGATCGCCTTCCGCGCCATATCGTTGGCGCCCAATTTCGCCTTCGTAATTTGAAACATGCCCAACCCGAAAAGTTGACTCGCGATGACGCCCGCCAGGATCAGGACCAGGATGGCCACTGAAATCATTAACTCGGTCAGGGTGAAGGCGGACGCGGCGGACCGGCGGGCGCCACCGCCACCGCGTTCCAAGCAGGGTGCGGAAGTCTTCATTGGTCTGGCGCCCGGTAAGTCACCACGGTGTTGGTAAACACCCCGCGCCGGGGAAAGGCCCAAGTGCACTCCACCTCGATCATCCGCAAGGCCGGGTTCACCGAAACGGCGGTGATGGTGGTGGTGTTGGTCGCATAGACCAGATTGGTGCCCGACAGCGGAATGTCCATTACCTCGACCTCGGCGGGAAAGTTGGAACTGACCAGTTGATCGGTCGGCGGGTAACCCATCGGGTCCCACTTGCACGCCCGCGTTTGCTCGATCTTTTGCATGGCCAGGGACTGCGCCGCCAGGGAATAAGCCGACCACTCGGCACGCTCGGCCGCCTGGATGTAGCCGTAAACGATCCCTCCCACCGTCAACGTGGCCAACGCCAGCGCGATTACCACCTCCGCCAGCGTAAACCCTCGCTCGGCAACTCGCGCCACCCGATGCCCCGTCGGCACCATTGGCTTGTTCCACACGCGCAGCATCATCCGGAATAGGGTTGATTGACACGTCTCTTCAACCCTATAGCAATTCACCTGCCAAGTCAATAATGATAATGCCAAAAGCACTCATTCACATGGAAGCACCCCCGCGAATTGTTGGCATTTTCTGCTAATATCAAGATTGACACCGGCATGCCTTGTGCTTTAACAGGTATGGCCGAACGGCCCTATTTGAGATGGGCCCACGGTCGCAGGCGCGCCGGGGCTGTTTGGTTGATAATGCCCGGTCGATTCACGATGACGACAATGATGGCCAGAAGTGCCGCGAATTGGCACCGGCGGATGGCGCTGGCAACGGCAATCGGTGGGTTGGTCGTGCTCGGCCCCCTGCCCGCCGCGGCGGTGGTGCTGGATTGGAGCGCAGTCTCCTGGCCGTCGGGCAGCCTGTCCCAGACCATCACCGGCGTTGACCCGAACAACCCCGGTAGCAGCGTGACCATCAGCATCTCGGGCGACACCTCGGCCTTCAGGTCCGGTTACCCGGTCAATGCGGCGGCGCCCATCACGGGCGGCACGCTCGGCGACACCAATCTGCAACTGGTGTTGAGATTTCCGAACACGGCTTCGAACATCACGGTGTCGGTCCAGTTTAATTATGGTGGCGCCGGCGTGCAGGATGTTCAGACCACGCTGTTCGACATCGACAACGGAAAAAACAAGCAAGGCCAAGTTGTTTACGTCGATCAGATCAGCGGTATCCAGGGTCAGTTGAGCACCAACGCGCCCGTGGCCGCAACCGTCACCAACCTTCCCGGATCGCCAACCTATACGGTCGCGAACAACGGAACGCTCAACGCCACCATCACCGGCATCAAGAACAACCGCGACCGGTCGGGCAACGGCAATGCGACGCTCGATTTCGGGACCAACTTGATTAACCAGTTTTCCTTTACTTACGGCAACGGGTCGGGAGTGCAGGCCGGGCCGAACCAGCAGGCGATTGGGGTCTTCGACATCAGTTGGCTGCCGGTGGTGCCCGAGAAGGGGCCGTCCGCCGCGGCGATAATCCTCTGCGCTCTGGCGGTCACCTGGCGCGCCGGCCGTGGGCGGCGCCAGCCCGGTTCATCCCGCGACCCGGGCTGCGGAGGCGCTTGCTGCCCCAGCCGGCGAGCGCGAGGCCGTCTCCCTGTTGCGGAACTGAAGCGTCCTTATGCCCAGTGATCCGTCAAGCAACGAGCCACCGGCTGATCGACCTTTGATCTATATCGTGGACGATGAGGGGGTGGTGCTCGCCTCCGTCGCCAGAACCCTCGAGGCGGCCGGTTACCTCACGGCGGCTTTTAAGAGCCCGATCGTGGCCTACTCGGCCTTCTCCCTTGCCGAGCGCAAACCGGACTTGCTGATTTTGGACCATACCATGCCGGAGATGAGCGGGCTCGAGTTGCTGCGCCGTTGTCGCGCCCTGCTGCCGGCGCTCAAATCTCTCAGCATCAGCGGCACGTTGACCGATGATATTGTGCGCGGCGCCACCACCCGGCCGGACGCTTACCTGCGAAAACCATTTTCGACAGTGGCCTTGATAGCCTGCGTCCAGTTGCTGCTGAACAGCCGCTTCCGGTCTTGTCTGTAGCCAGGGCGGCACGCTCCAACCCTTGAAACCGCGGCCTCCCCGGGGAAATCAAGCCAACGTAAAATGGCCCGGCGCGGGGCGGCGGATAACGCGGCCTGAACCGAAGCGATGTTGAGGCCCGGCCTACGCGGAGTGGGCCGGCTCCTTGAGGCGCTCGGCCAGGGCGGTCCGGCTGGCGGCCAACACCTCCTGGTGCAATGAACGGCCGTGCGCGTCCATGGTCACCACCACCGGGAAATCCCGCACTTCCAGCTCCCACATCGCCTCGGGGGACCCGAATTCTTTGAGGAAATACACGTTGCGCACCGCCACGATGGCTTCGGCCAGCACCTGGGCGGCGCCGCCCACTGCGTGGAGATAGACGCAGCCGCCGGCCTGGCAGGCGGCCAGCGTCCGCTCCCCCATGCCGCCCTTGCCGATCACCCCGCGCACGCCAAACCGCCGGATGATCGCGCCCTGGTACGGCTCCTCGCGAATCGAGGTGGTCGGCCCCGCGGCGGTTACCTTCCAACCGCCCCGCTCGTCGGGCAAGACCACGGGACCGCAGTGGTAGAGAATCCCATCACGCAAATCCACCCCCGGCGGCAGGGCGCCGCCGTCGTGCAAATAGCCGTGAACGGCGTCGCGCGCCGTGAACACCACGCCGGTCAATGCCACCTCATCGCCCACCTTGAGCGCGCGAATCTTCTCCTCGGTAAACGGTCGGTTCAGTGCGATCATAACGCTAATATAACCATCGCTCGATTTCGCCCCCGGGCCCCAGCCGCGCGCCTTGACGCCGAAAGGCCCAACACATGTAACTGACGCTGACGAAATAAGAGGCCGGCAGGCGATTCAAGGCGCCGATCTTGGCACCCAGCAGGGTGGTTTTGCCCCCAAAGCCCATCGGACCGATCCCCAGTTCATTGGCCGTCTTGACGATGTCCTGCTCCAACCGGTCAAGTTCAGGCACCGGGTTACGATCCGGCAGCGTGCGCAGGAACTGGCGCTTGGAGAATTCATAACTGGTGGCCCGGTCCCCGCCGATGCAGACGCCCAGGATGCCCGGGCCGCACCCCTTGCCCTGGGCCTGGAGCACGGCGTCCAGGATGACCTTGCGACAGCCGTCCAGGTCGCGATTGGCCTGCAGCTTCTCGTTGGGCAGCGAATACTGGGCGCCGACATTCTCGCAGCCGCCGCCTTTGAGGATCAGGCGCACGTCCAGCTCCGGCGCGCGATGCGGATGAAAGTGAATCGTCGGCGAACCAGGGCCGACATTGGTGCCGTCGTTGACGCCGGTGAGCGAATCCACGGAGTTCTGTCGCAGGTAACCTTTCCTGGTGGCGATCCGGACCGCGCCGCGCGCCGATTCCTCGAAGGCGATTGGGTCGTGGCTTAACGGGTGTTGGACATAGAACAGAATGCTCCCGGTGTCCTGGCAGATCGGTTGGGATTTGCGCCGGGCCAGCTCGACGTTGCGTTCGATGATTTGCAGCGCCGACGCGGCGATCGTCCCCTGCTTCTCTTGTTCCAAGGCGAGGAGGATGGCCCGTTGCACGTCGTCGGGGATTTCAGCCGAGGTGCGGCGGATCAGTTCGATCAGGGAATCCTGCAGCGTGCTCATAGCCTTTCCACCGTAAGGGTTGGCCCGGAACCTGTCAACGCGCGGTTCCCACAGGCAGTGTCCGAATTTGCGGTCGGAGCGCGAGTCTGTGACTCGCAGCAGCTTGATTTTGAAGCTGCTTCGCTGCGGCTCATAGAGCCGCGCTCCGAGATTAGGACACTGCCTTCCCACATTGAACCTTGCACTTTGGGATTCGGCCCTTAACCTCATTGGGACCATGAGTGAACGTTCAGTGCCGCGGTTGGCCAAATGGCCATTTTTCCTCGGCGACCTCTTGATGCTGGCGTGCGCCGGGGGCACGGTGGGGCTGACCGCCCGGCCGGCGGGGGTCTGGCCGCTCGTGGTCTGCGCCGCTTGCGTTGGCATCGGGGCGTGGCTGGCGGTGACCCCGTTCCTCTGGGAGTACCGCGCCGCGCTCAAGCTGGCGGAGGCCGATGGCCTGGCGACCACGGTCGGGCAAATCCGCGAGATCACCGCCGTCGCCCGGCAGATCGAGCACGCGACCGGCCACTGGCAGAGCGCGCTGGATGCATCGGCCAAGACTGTCGGCGCCGCCGGGGAGATTGCCGACCGCATGACGGCCGAGGCCAAGTCCTTCGCGGAGTTCATGAAGAAAGCCAATGACAGCGAGAAGGCCCACTTACGCCTGGAGGTGGACAAGCTCCGTCGGGCGGAAGGCGAATGGCTGCAGGTTCTCACCCATATTTTCGACCACGTTTATGCGCTCTACTCCGCCTCGACGCGTGCGGGGCAACCGAAGCTGGCCGAGCAACTGGGCCACTTCCAGGACGCCTGCCGCGATGCCGCGCGCCGGATCGGTCTGGTGCCGTTCGCGGTGACATCAGAAGCCCCGTTCGACGCCAAGCTCCACCAGACGCTCGAAGCCAACGGCGAACCGCCGCCCCAAGCCCACGTCGCCGAGACCATTGCCACCGGCTACACTTTCCAGGGTCAATTGCTGCGTAAAGCGGTGGTGACCCTGCGATCGGCCCAGGCGCCACCACCGGCGCCCCCCCCGGTCGACGCCGTCGAGGCCCCGGCGCCGGATCCCGACTCCACCCGCTCAGAGCAGTGACACCGAGCGGCGCTGGGGCAGGAAATGCAGCCACAACTCGGTGACCGGTCGGCGATGAATCCGCTCGAGCGCCGCCGCGTAAAGTCGTAGCTGGGGGGTGTAGCGGTTGACTTTGGCCGCCGCCTCGCCCGCCTGCACCTGGTCGGTCTTGAAGTCCAGCACCCAGATCGCGTCCGGTAGAATTGCCGCCCAGTCCACCACACCCTGGACGACCACGAACTCGGCCTCCAACCCCGCGCGGTCGGGGCAGAGGTTCAGGGCGGCGAGTTCGGCCGGTTGAAACCGCGCGGTGAAGGGCAGCTCACGATGGAGCTGCGCGGCGCGCGCGCGGAATTTTCGGCCCAGCGCCGAACTCCAGAATGCGGCGAGGGCCTCGAAGTCCAAAGACTCGCGCTCGGCCGGCTCCAGAACGCCGGTTTGCTCGAGCCGCGCGGCCTCGAGTTCGAACGTGCCCGGGTCGCCGGGGCACACGAAGGAAACATACTGGAGGAACACATGGTGCGCGGTCCCGATTTCGGCGGCGGAGAGCGTGGCTCGAGTTGACTCCGCGCGCGTGACGGGGGCGCCCGCCAGCGGCGGGGTCCAGGCGGGGAACAAGAGTCGCGCCTCGGCGTCGGACTCGTCGGCCAACCGGCGTCGGAGTGCGGACACGGAGGTCTTGGCCGGCTCGAGCGTGGCGGCCACGTGTGGATAGCGCCACTGGAGACGGGTCCGCAACGCCACCAGGTCCAGCCTGGCTGTTCCCAGTTCCCGTTGGGGCGCCGGGTCAGCCTGGCCCGACCCCTGTCGGCCTTCCTCGTGCGCCGCGCCGCCGCGTTCCACCTGGTCCTCGCCGGCGGCATAGAGACGCCAGGCCAATAGACGCGCGTGTCCGGTCGAGCGCTCGAGCCAGTCGCTCCGTTCCGTGAGCGCGGGCAGGAGCGGGCCGAGCCAGTCCAGGGTGGTGCGCGCGGCCAGGATTTCAGCGGGGCTCAAGCGGCCGGGATCGGGCGTGTGCCACTTTTCGGCGGCGGTCTTTTTCCAGGCGGTGCCGGCGAGGATCAACCGATCCGCGGCGCGGGTCATGGCCACGTAGAGCAGGCGGAGTTCTTCGCCGAGCGTTTCCTGGCGGAGTCGTTGTCGGGCCAGCCAGCACGGCAAACTCGGGTAGCACAGTCCGGGTCGCGGTGACCGGACCATCAGTCCCAATCCATACTCTTCGTCAAGGATCAGGTCTTGTTTCAAGTCGTCCAGATTGAACGGTTTTCCCAGATCCGCCACGACGAGGACCGGGAACTCGAGACCTTTGGCCTGGTGAATGCTCATCAGGCGGACGGCGTTTTCGGAACCGAACGCCAGCGGTTCGGTCTCCAGCTCGGCGGCCTGCTGGGCTTCGACGGATTTGAGGAAGCGGAACAGGCCCTGGCGCTGGAGCCGATCGAACTGGCGGGTCATGGCCACCAGCCGCCGGACGTTGGCGCAACGCATTTGGCCGCGCGGTTGGATGGCCAGCCAATCCAGGTAACCCGTCTGGTCCAACACCGTCTCCAGGCACCGCGACAGGGCGCCGCGCCGCGCCAGTTCCCGCCAGCGCCCGAAGCGTTGGAGAAACAAATCCACCGCCGGCCAGGCGGGTGCGGCGGGGGCCGACGCGTGAAATCGCCGCAACGCCGTCCAGAATCCGCCGGCCCGCGTCGTCAACCGGATCGCGGCCAGGTCGTTGACGGTCAATCCGACGATGGGCGAGCGCAGCACGGCGAGCAGCGGCACGTCCTGCAGTGGATTGTCCAGCAGTTGCAGGACACCGAGCAAATCCGTGATTTCGGTTCCATCGTAAAATCCACCGCGGGAGGCGACCAGGGGCACGGCCTGGCGCGCGAACTCCTTGGCATAGCTCTCGGCCTTGCTCCGCGGGGACCGCAGCAGGACCACCATATCGCGCCACTCGACCGGTCGTCGGGTGTGCGCGGCGGCGTCCCAAATTGGCCAGCGCTCGGCTTGCAGCTCGCGCAGGCGGCGCGCCACCAGCCGCGCCTCGAGTTCCTCGTCCAGGATCGCCTCCGGATCGACTTGGCCCAAACTGCCGGCCTCGCGGTCCAGGTCGCCACGGTCGTCCTCCCGAAGCTTGAGCCGCAAGTGCAGTTCAACGCGCGGCTCGGTGGAAGGCTCGACGGAGTTGCCGGACGCCTGCAAGGTGGCTGTTTTGGGCGCGGTTCCCGGGATCAATTGCGCTTCCGGGTCGTAATCCACGCCGCCGACCTCCGGGCGCATGACCGCCGAGAAGACGCGGTTGACGAATTCCAGGAGAGCGGGGTGACTGCGAAAGTTCTCGGCCAACCTG
>JAGWYX010000945.1 GCA_018969165.1 Verrucomicrobiota bacterium | reverse complement strand
TTTGGCCACCGGCGCGGCGGCAACCTCCAACTCCTCAAGCGGCTCGGCCAACAGCTCGACTTCACCGTCCACGGCCTGGCCGCCGTCTCGCTCGACGGTAAGATCGTCAGCAGCACCCGCATCCGCGAAGCGATTCGCGCCGGCGACCTCGACACCGCCAGCCAAATGCTCGGGCGCGCCTACCAGTTGACCGGCCCGATCATCCGCGGCCAACAGGTCGGCCAGCAGCTCGGGTTCCCCACCGCCAACCTGCAAATCACCGGCCTGGCCCTGCCGCCGAACGGCGTTTACGCCGTTCACGCCCAGGTCCAAGGCCACCGGCACCGCGCCGTCCTGAACCTCGGCGTCCGCCCCACCCTCGACCACCCCGCAGCCCAGCGCCAGGCCGAGGCGCACCTGCTCGACTTCTCCGGCGACCTCTACGGCGCCGAGATGGCGGTCGAATTCGTCGGCAAACTCCGGGACGAAAAAAAATTCGCCTCCCCCGCCGCCCTCCGGGAGCAAATCCAGCGCGACATCGCCGCCGCCCGAAAACTCTTTTGAGGGTCCGCAACCCACCGTGCAGGCCCGAGTTGCCGCCCGGACCGGCGCCGGTGGGGACGCAGGCTGAAGCCTGCGGCTACCCGCGACCGCGGGCTCTATGCATCGTTGCATAAATTCGCGCAGGGTAGGGACGGCGCGCTGCGCCGTCGGCGCCGCGTTCAGCGGCGCAATTCCCGCCCGCTCAACGTGGGTGTGGACGGACGGAGTGGGGACGGCCCGTCCCCCTTTCGATGGGCGCGGACGCCGCGGCGCGGCGTCCTGGCCGCGAGATTTTTCCGAACGCATTTGCTGTTGCAAACGTCGAAGGGACAATACAATGGCGCACACATGAACACCGGCATTAGTGCAATCAATGAAGAAGTCAAACGGGCGGCCGAATTCCTCCGCCCGTTGTTCAACGAAATGAACAAAGTCATCGTCGGCCAGAGATACCTGACCGAACGACTGGTCATCGGCCTGCTGGCCAATGGCCACGTCCTGCTCGAAGGCGTCCCCGGCCTGGCCAAAACCCTGTCCGTCAAAACCCTCGCCGCCGCCCTGAACGTCAAGTTCGCTCGCCTCCAGTTCACCCCCGATATGCTCCCCGCCGATGTCGTCGGCACCCAAATCTACAACCCCCAGTCCGGCTGCTTCACGACCCGTAAAGGCCCGATCTTCGCCCACCTGGTGCTCGCCGACGAAATCAATCGCGCCCCCGCCAAGGTCCAGAGCGCCCTGCTCGAAGCCATGCAGGAACGCCAGGTCACCATCGGCGAACAGACCTTCCCGCTCGAAGAACCCTTCCTGGTGCTGGCCACCCAGAACCCCATCGAGCAGGAAGGAACCTATCCCCTCCCCGAGGCGCAGGTCGATCGCTTCATGCTCAAGCTCAAAATCGGTTACCCGGCCCGCGACGAGGAACGCCAAATCCTCGACCTCATGGCCCGCACCAGCAACCTGCCCGGCGCCACCCCCGTCGTCGATCCAGCGCAAATCCTCGCCGCCCGCCAGGTCATCAACGACATCTACATCGACGACAAGGTCAAGGAATACATCGTGGACCTGGTTTGCGCCACCCGCGATCCGGAAACCTACAAGATCGAGGCCAAGGAATTCATCCAATTGGGCGCCTCGCCGCGGGCGACGATCGCGCTGACCCTGACGGCCAAGGCTTACGCCTTCCTCCAGGGCCGCGGCTATGTCACCCCGCAGGATGTCAAGAGCATCGGCATGGATGTCCTCCGCCACCGCGTCGCCGTCACCTACGAGGCCGAGGCCGAAGACAAAACCAGCGAGGACATCATCCAGAAGATTTTCGACGAGTTGCCGGTGCCATGAACCATGCCGACGATTCTGATTGCGGGCTACAAATTTCGTTTCTACTCGTCCGACTTGAACGAGCCGCCGCACGTTCACGTCATCCGCGCCGAGCGCGTGGCGAAAATCTGGCTCAATTCCCTCGAAGTCGAATCCAACCGAGGCTACAGTAACGCACAGTTGAACAAAGTGTTGAAGCTGATCGAAGAGAACCAAACCAAATTGCTGG
>JAGWYX010000944.1 GCA_018969165.1 Verrucomicrobiota bacterium | reverse complement strand
GATGCTGGTCGAGATCAGCACCGACAACCGAAATCGCACCGCCGCCGAAATCCGGAGCTTGCTGACCAAGAACGGCGGGACCATCGCCACCGCGGGGTCGGTCAGCCGACTGTTCCAACGGAAGGGCCAGATGATCGTCGCCCGCGAGGCGGCCAGCGAAGACACCCTCATGGAAATCGCGCTGGAGGCGGGCGCGGAGGATTTCAAGGCCGAGCCGGAAGGGTATGAGATCGTGACCGACCCGGGCCATTTCGAGGCGGTGCACAAACAGATCGAGGCCAAAGGCATCAAGTGCGACGCGGCCGCCATCACCTACCTGCCAACGATCTCCGCCCCGGTGAACGCGGCGGCGGCGGCGGCGGTCAACCGGCTGCTCGACGCGCTCGAGGAGCACGACGACGTCAAGGAAGTGCACGACAACGCGGATTTTCCGGACGGGATGGGATGACGGGGATGCGGGAGCACGGTTCCATGCAGGCTGACGACGCCTTGTCCTTCCGTCTGCTGCGCCGCCTGGCGGATTTTGTCTATTGTTATCCCCGGCTGGTGTTCTACCCGCAGGTGATCCTGTTCGTTCTCTGCATCTTCTACACCATCGAGCACCTCCAGTTCGACACCAGCCGCAACGACCTGGTTGGCGCGAGGAAGAAATATCACCAGAACTTCCTCCGGTTCCGCGACGAATTTCCCGGCCAGGATGACCTGGTGGCGGTGGTGGAGAGCGAAGACTTGGAGAAGAACCGCCAGTTTGTCGAGCGACTGGGGGCGCGGCTGGAGGCCGAAACCAACGTCTTCACGGATGTCCTGTTCAACAACGACCTGAAGCTCCTCGGGCGCAAAGCCCTGTTGTTCCTGGACCACACCAACCTGGTGGATTTGCAGCAGACCCTCAAGGAGTACCGGCCGTTCATCCAGCACTTTTCCAACGCCACCAACCTGGACACCCTCTTCCGCCTGGTCAACCGCCAGTTCCGCACCGCGCGCCAGGAGCAGAGCCCGGAGAACGAGGCGCTGCTCAAGGCCGTGCCAGCCTTGCAGCGGATCATCGAACAGGCTACCGACAGCCTGCTCCGGCCCGGCACCCCGCCCGCCCCCGGTCTGACCGCGCTGTTTGGCGGCGGCGCGGAAGCCGAAGAGGCGCAGTATATCACCTTCAACGGCGGTCGCATCTTCCTGTGCACGGCGCACGCCCGCACCGAGGAACTCAATGCCGAGGCGGTGCAGCGCCTCCGCGCCCTGGTCCGTCAAACCCAGGCCGAAGTGCCCGGCGTCAACGTCGGGATCACCGGCGAACCGGTGCTCGAGCTGGACGAAATGCTCCAGTCGCAGCACGACACGACGGTGGCCTCGATCGTCTCCCTGATCCTGGTCGGCTTCATCTTCATCTATGCCTACCGCGAGACGGGCCGGCCCATCAAAGCCACCGCCTGCCTGGTGGTGGGGCTGGGCTACACCATGGGCTATGCGACCCTCGTCATCGGGCACTTGAACATCCTCACGATCACGTTCGTGCCAATGTTGATTGGGCTGGCGATCGACTTCGGCGTGCACCTGATCAGTCGTTACGAAGAGGAGTTGCGCCACGGGCAAGACGAACGCCAGGCCATCACCACGGCGATGGTGTGGACCGGCAAGGGGATTTGTACCGGCTGCTTTACCACGGCGGCGGCTTTCTTCGCCATGGCCCTGACCGATTTCAAGGGCATCCAGGAAATGGGGGTCATCAGCGGCGGCGGGATGCTCATCTGCCTGGTGCCCATGATGACACTCTTGCCGGTGTTGCTGTTGCGCGGCCGGCAGAACGTCCTGGACCACGAGGCAGCCCAGGAGAGCACGCGCGCCCAGATCGAACAACTCTGGCTCAAACGCCCAGGGCTGGTCGTGGGGTTGACCACCGCTTTGTGCCTGGGTTCCGGTCTCCAGTTCTCCAAGGTCTATTTCGACTACAACCTCCTGAACATGCAGAGCCCCGGCTTGCACGCCGTGGTCTATGAGCGCAAATTGATCGATTCGGCCCAGAAATCCGTCCTGTTCGGCGCCGTCATCGCCGATTCGCTGCCCCAGGCCGT
>JAGWYX010000051.1 GCA_018969165.1 Verrucomicrobiota bacterium | reverse complement strand
CCGCGCCCCCGCCGCCCTACCGGCTCGAGAACAACGAGGATTCGCTCCTCGACGCGACCGACCTGGTTTTCATCGACCCGGTCAGCACCGGCTACAGCCGGCCGGCCCCCGGGGAGGACGCCCGGCAATTTCATGGCGTGCAGGAGGACATCCGGTCGGTCGGGGATTTTATCCGCCTCTATACCTCGCGCTACAAACGCTGGGGCTCACCCAAGTTTCTGATCGGGGAAAGCTACGGCACCACGCGGGCCGCCGGGCTTTCCGGTTACCTGCAGGACCGCTACGGCATGTATCTCAACGGGGTGATGCTGGTGTCATCGGTGCTGAACTTCGAGACCCTGAGCTTCAGCCCGGGCAACGACCTGCCCTATGTGCTCTTTCTGCCCACCTACACCGCCGCGGCCTGGTATCACCATAAGTTGGCGCCCGACCTGGAGTCGGATCTGCGCGCGACCCTCGGGCAAGCCGAGGCGTTTGCCCTGGGCGACTACCAGCGTGCCCTCATGCAGGGGGCCGCCCTCTCGCCGGCCGACCACGCGCGGATCCTCCGCCAACTCACCCGACTCACCGGTCTCTCGACCAATTACCTCGAACATGCCCGGCTGCGCATCCAAATCTCCCGGTTCACCAAGGAACTGCTGCGCGACCAGGAACGCGTCATCGGCCGTTACGACAGCCGTTACACCGGCCCGGACCGCGACGCCGTCGGCGAGGCCGCCGAATACGACCCGAGCTATACGGCCGTCCAGGGGGCGTTCACCGCCACGATGAACGACTACGTTCGCACCCGGTTGAAATACGAGAGCGACTTGCCGTACGAAATCCTGACCGGCAAGGTCATGCCGTGGAACTACGACGAATATCAGAACCGCTACGTCGATGTGGCGCAGACCCTGAGCCAGGCGATGATCCAGAATTCGTATCTCAAGGTTTTTGTCGCCAACGGTTATTTCGATCTCGCCACCCCGTTCCTGGCGACCCGCTACACCTTTGATCATCTGAGGCTGGACCCGGTGGCGCGGCAGCGCCTCTCGATGGGCTACTACGAGGCGGGCCACATGATGTATCTCCACAAGTCCTCGCGCATCCGGTTGAAGCAGGACCTGGCGCGCTTCATCGAGTCGGCCAGCCGGCGCGACTGAACCTTCGGCCAGCAGCACCCGGCAAGGCCTCGGTTCCAGTTTCCAGGATGGGCGGCGAGGCGGCCGGGCCGGACCCGGGTCAGAACTTCATTGCGCCGGCCGGCCCAGCCGGTTAGTTTGGGCGGCGGTTGCCAAGCCTGCCTGCCAGGTGAGCGAGGCACCGCCTCGGACGCTGCGGTCCGTCTCCACCCTGGGACCGTTGGTCCAGAACTTGTCGCACCCATGTTTGAGCGGTCAAGGACTCGAGCGATGTCACCCGGCTTGGACCGGGCCAGGCTGGGTTCCTATCTGCCGGTCGGGCTGGTCGTCGTGCTGGGGCTGGCCCTGACCTTGAACGGCTTTTCGCTGCTGCGCCGAAAGGAGCAGCAACAGGTGCAAGCCCGCTTCGAGGGGCTGGTGGAAAACCACCTGCGCATGGTGCAGCGCCAGCGCGACGAGGTCGAGTTCCTGTTCCTGGCCCTGCGCACCCTCTTCCAGTTCTCCGCATCGGTGCCACGCGACAAGTTTCACGGCGCCACCACCGAGTTAATGGCGGCCATCCCCTCCGGGATCGAATCGGTCGAGTGGGCGCCGCGTGTCACCGCGCGTGATCGCCCGCTCGTCGAGGCCGAGGCGCGCCGAAACGGTTTGGCCAGTTTCCAATTCACCCAGCGCGACTCGAGTGGACGGCTCGTCCCGGCCGCGCGGCGAAACGAATACGTCCCGATTTGCTTCCTCGAGCCGGCACGGGCCAACGCGGCCAGGCTCGGCTACGACCTCGCCTCCGACCCCGAGCTGCTGGACCAGCTTGTCCAGGCGCGTGACTCCGGCCAACTCGTCGTCAGCCCTCGGGTTGGGCCTTCGCCCACCCGGCCCGGTCAACCGCAAACCCTGGTCATCACGCCGGTCTATCAGCCCGGCGCGCGGCTGGACACGCTCCCCGCGCGGCGGACCAATCTGCAGGGCTTCATCATCGGCCGGCTCAACCTGCAACTGGCCTCGACTCTGACCTTCCGGCACGTCTCCACCGGCGGTCTCGATGTCCTCCTGACCGATGACTCGGCCTCTGGCACAAACCGGATACTGGCGTTCTATCCGGCGCCGATGCGGGCGAGGAAGATCGCGCCTCCCTCGGAGGCGCGGGTGCGGGCCGGGCCGCACCTGGAGGCGATAATCCATATCGGCGGGCGCGAATGGTCCATCTTGTTCCGTCCGGCACCGGAATGGGTGGCCGCCAACACCTCGGCCTATCCGTACGGCGTCCTGGTCGCCGGGCTGGGATTGACCGGTTTGGTGGCGGCCTACCTGCTTGCCATCGCCCGCCGCACGCGGGTGATCGAGGAACAGGTGGCGATCCGAACCGCCGCGCTGCGCAGTTCCAACGAGCAGTTGGCCCAGGAAATCGCGGAACGCAAGCGCGCCGAGGAAGAGCGCCACCACCTGGAACAGAAGATGCAGGAGGCGCAGAAGCTGGAGAGCTTGGGCGTGCTGGCGGGCGGCATTGCCCATGATTTCAACAACATCCTCGCCGGCGTCCTCGGGAATGCGGGCCTGGTGCGGCTGGACCTTCCGTGCGACTCGGCGGCCCTGCCCTTTGTCCGCGAAATCGAGGCTGGCGCCACGCGGGCCGCCGACCTGTGCGCCCAGATGCTCGCCTACGCCGGCCGCGGCCACCTCCAGGTCAGCCGGTTGGACCTCAGCCGGCTGGTGGCCGAGACGGTGCACCTGCTCGAAGTGTCCATCAGTAAAAGGGTACGCTTGCAATTTGAGATGGCGCCCAACCTGCCCGCCGTGCTCGGCGATCCCACCCAACTCCGCCAGGTCGTGATGAACCTGGTTATGAATGCCTCCGAGGCGATCGGCAACCGCCCCGGCCAGATTACCGTCGGCACGGCCGTCCGCTTTGCCGATCGCCTCCAGCTCCGCCAATCCACCCCGCTCCCGGATCTGCCCGAGGACAATTACGTATGCTTGACGGTGGCCGACGACGGGTGCGGCATGGACGCCGCAACCCAAGTCAGAATCTTCGACCCCTTCTTCAGCACCAAGTTCCTCGGGCGCGGCCTGGGCCTGGCCGCGGTTCAAGGCATCGTGCGCGGTCATCACGGCACCCTGAAGGTGGACAGCGCGGTCGGCCAGGGGAGCACCTTCACCTTGTTCCTGCCGGTCGCCGGCGACCCGATCAGCGAACCCACCCCGACCCCGGCGAGCGCGGCGGCCGGGCACGGTGTGGGCACCGCCCTGGTCGTGGACGACGAGGAAACCGTGCGCACGGTGGCGGCGCGCATGCTGGAAAACTTCGGCTACCACACCATCCTCGCCCCGGACGGCCGCGAGGCCCTGGCCCGGATCGAATCGGCCACCCAGCCCATCCGGTTCGTGCTGCTGGATCTGACCATGCCCAGACTGGATGGCGAACAGACCTTCCGCGCCCTGCGCCGCTTGCGTCCGGACCTGCCGATCCTGGTGATGAGCGGCTACAGCGAGGAGGAACTGGCCGGCCGCTTCGCGGGGCCAGGCCCGACCGGGTTCCTGGCCAAGCCGTTCAAGCCGGAGACCCTGGCGTCCAAACTGCAAACCCTGTTGGCCACCGCCCGTTGACGCGTCGGCCGCCGGCTGCCATGCTTGCAAGGTGCCATGTTCAACCTCGTCTCCACCTTCGCTCCGGCCGGCGACCAGCCCCCGGCCGTCACCCAACTGACCGCCGGGCTTGAGGCCGGTGCCCGGCACCAGGTCCTCCTGGGCGTCACGGGCTCGGGCAAGACCTTCACCATCGCCAATGTCCTGGCACGGATCAACAGGCCGACGCTGGTCATCTCGCACAACAAGACCCTCGCCGCCCAACTCTATGCCGAGTTCAAAAGCTTCTTCCCGCGGAATGCGGTCGAGTACTTCGTCAGTTATTTCGACTACTATCAGCCCGAGGCCTATATCCCCCGCACCGACACCTATATCGAGAAGGATTCGAGCATCAACGCCGAGATCGAACGCCTGCGGCTCTCGACCATGAGTTCGCTCTTCGCCCGGCAGGATGTGATCGTCGTCGCCAGCGTCTCCTGCATCTACGGCATCGGCAGCAAGGAAGACTACGAAGCGATGGTCATCCCGATCAAGGTCAGCCAGGAGATCACCCGCGACCAGTTTCTCTCCCGGCTGGTGGACCTCCAATACGCCCGCAATGACATCGAGTTCACCCGCGGCCAGTTCCGGGTGCGCGGCGACACCGTCGAACTCTGCCCCGCCGCGACCGAGGATGCGCTGCGGATCGAGTTCTTCGGTGACCAGATCGACCGGATCACCCGCTTCGACCCGCTCACCGGTCACGCCCTCGAATCCCTCTCGGCGGTGACGGTGTACCCGGGCAAACAGTTCGTGACGCCCCTGGACAAGATCAAACGGGCGACCCTGAGCATCCGGGCGGAACTGACCGAGCGGATCGCCTGGTTCGAGCAGCGCCACAAGCTCATCGAGGCGCAGCGGATCAAGATGCGCACCGAATACGACCTGGAGATGATGCTCGAAATGGGCTTCTGCTCCGGCATCGAGAATTACTCGCGGCACCTGAGCGGGCGCCCGCCGGGATCGCGCCCCTGCACGTTGCTGGATTTCTTTCCGCGCGATTACCTGCTGGTCATCGATGAATCCCATGCCACCGTGCCGCAACTCGGGGGCATGTATGCCGGCGACCGCTCGCGCAAGAACGTCCTGGTCGATTACGGCTTCCGCCTGCCCAGCGCCTTGGACAATCGACCGTTGAACTTCGAGGAATTCCAGTCGCTCCAGGGCCAAACAATTTACGTCAGCGCCACCCCCGGCGAACGCGAGTTCGCCTGGGCGCGGCAAGACGCCGCCGCGGCCGGCCATTCGCCGGCCTCCTCGACCCCCGGGGTGATCGAGCAAATCGTCCGCCCCACCGGCCTGGTCGATCCACCCGTCACCGTCAAACCGCTCCAGGGCCAGATCGACGACCTGATCCACGAAGCCCGCCTCCGGGTCGAGCGCAAGGAACGCGTGCTGGTCACCACCCTGACCAAGCGCACCGCCGAGGAACTGACCGATTACCTGCGCGACATCGGCATCCATGTCCGCTACCTGCACAGCGAGATCGACGCCATCGAGCGTGTCGAGATTCTGCGCGCGCTGCGCAAGGGCGACTTCGACGTGCTGGTGGGCATCAACCTGCTGCGCGAGGGCCTCGACATCCCGGAGGTCTCCCTGGTGGCGATCCTGGATGCCGACAAGGAAGGTTACCTGCGCTCGACGACCAGCCTGATCCAGACCGCCGGTCGCGCTGCCCGGCACCTGCACGGCGAAGTGATCCTCTACGCCGACGTGCGCACGCGGAGCATCGAGAAATTCCTGGCCACCTCGGAATACCGCCGGCAAAAGCAACTCGCCTACAATCGCGAACACCACATCACCCCGCGCAGCGTCACCCGCGCCGTCGAGGAAAGCCTCGCCCTGCATCGCGAGTTCGCCTACCGGGCCTCGAACATGGTCCGCGAGACCGGCGCCGATTTCGATGTCACCGAAACCCTCCGCGAACTGGAGGCCGAGATGCTCGAGGCGGCCAATCACCTCGAGTTCGAAAAGGCGGCCTTGTTGCGCGACCAGATTCGCGAACTGAAACGCGGCGCCGGCCTCGCCCCGACCGGTCAGGAACCAGCCCCCGCGCCGGTCCACTACCGCAAGGGCAAGGCGCGACGGTGAACCGCGGATGCCCCGCGCGCTTGCCGCTTGACCTGCTCCTGCTTGCGGTTACATTGCCGTCGTGTTCGTCCGCTCGACCAAAGTTGGCCTGGTCACCCTGCTCTGCCTGCTCCTGGGCTTGCACTGGGGGATGCTGCAGCTTGTCGCCTGGACCGGCATGGTGATCGATTACGCCCGCACGGCGCCGCTCGAGGTGGCGCTGGTCAAGACCTTTGATGGCAAGCACCCTTGCAAGCTGTGCTGCCTCATCGCCAAGGCCAGGAACTCCGAGAATCGGCACGACCGCCAGGTTCCCGTCGGGAGGCTTGACCCGTTTTCCGCTCCGCCGGCGGTCGCGTTTTTCCCGCCGACTCCGGAGGCCCTGACTCCTTGCCGCGCTGGCCGCTGGGCCCAGCGTGTCGAGGTCCCGCCTACTCCTCCGCCCATCCTCACGTTCCCGGCTTGATTTGTTGGTTCAACGACCGTCCGGCCTGGTCCGGGCAGGCGTTGACGTGCTGATCCCCGTTGGTCCTGGGAGGGGCGTGTGCCCTTCCTCACCGTTGAATTTGCATGGGAACCTTGAATTCGTGGATGCAGGAGATGACAGGTGGTCTGGGGTGCGCCTCGCTGGGCCTGATGCTGATGGCGGGGGTGAGCGCCACGCCGGCGCAGGCGTGTGATCTTTGCGCCATTTACTCGGCCAGCCAGGCGCAGGGCCAAACCGGGGCCGGGTGGCTGGCTGGCGTCGCCGACCAATTCACTCACCTGGGCACCGCCCGGACCGATGGACATCCGGCCGCCAACCCGACCGGGCAATACCTGGACAGCGCCATCACCCAACTGTTCGTCGGCTACAACTTCACCGACCGCTTCGGGCTCCAGTTCAACCTGCCGGTTATTGAGCGGACGTTCAAACGTCCGCAAGGATTCACCATCGACCAGGGAACTGTCGCGGGGATTGGCGATGCCTCCTTGCTCGGCAACCTGATCGGCTACCGCAAGCTCGCCGAGGATTACACCTTTGACTGGAGTGTGCTCGGCGGGCTCAAATTCCCAACCGGCGACCCGGGCCGGCTCCAGGAGGAATTTCGCGAGGTAGCCGTCCCGGGCGCGCCCCCGAGCGGGATTCACGGGCACGATTTGACCCTGGGCACGGGTTCGGTGGACGGGATCATCGGCACGGGTGTGTTCACGCGCTGGCGCCGGTGGTTCGCAACGGCCAACGTGGAATACTCCCTGCGCACACCCGGCGATTTCAACTACCAGTTCGCCAACGACCTGACGTGGCTGGGGGGCCCGGGAGTTTACCTGGCGCTGACGCACACCTATTCACTGGCCTTGCAGGCGGTAGTCTCCGGCGAGAACAAGGGCAAGGACACCTTCCAAGGAGCGGCGGCGGAGGACACGGCGCTGACGGCCGTCTATCTGGGCCCCGAACTCACCTTCACCTGGCGTAATAAACTGAGCGCGCAGGTTGGCGCCGACCTGCCGTTGCGCGTGGATAACTCCGCCTTCCAGATCGTGCCTTCCTACCGCGTCCGCGCGAGCCTGACGTGGCATTTCTAGCGAGGCGTCGCCAAAGTCTCAGTTCCGGGAGAGGTCCTCGGGCGTCTCGGCCAGCAGGCGGTATTCCCAGCCCTTCAGCCGAAGGATTTTTCGCCACAACCCGCCCGGCTCGGCATGAAACACCAGCTCCAGCGAGGCCGGGTGCGTCAACCAGGCCTGACGCCGCATCTCGTCATCGAGTTGTCCCGCGCTCCACCCGGCGTAGCCGGCGAAGATGCGCACCTGCTGCGTTGGCGAGAAGGACTCCCCCACCTCGACCAGGGAATCGAGCGAATGCGCGAGCTGCAAGTTCGCCATCACGTTGCCTTCCGGCAGGAAGCTGTCGGTGTGCAGGAAGCTGAGCGCCTCCGGTTGCACGGGGCCGCCGTAAAAGAGCCGTTGCTGCTTGAGGGCCTCGGGCAGTTGGGCCGCCAACACGTCCCCCACTTCCTTGTCGCTCGGCCGGTTCAAGACCAGTCCAAACGCGCCGTCGGGATCGTGCTGGCAGATCAAAACGACCGTCTGGTGAAAGAAAGACTCCCGCAGCTTGCCGCCGTCCAGCAGCAGTTGCCCCTTCAGCGACTTGGGCTTTTCGGTGCTACCCATACCGGCCTTAATGTGCTTCAAGCCTACCAACCTGACAATCCTGATTCACGGGAACGACGCCCGCGGCAGCCATTCTCAGTTTCGCCCCGAGCGCTCTATGAGCCGCCGCCACTGCGGGTCGCAAACCCGCGCTCCCACATCTGCTGCGCTCGCGGCGCGGAACTTGACCTGCGCCCCGATCGTTCCCAAATTATGGGAAACTATGGCAAAGATTCTTCTGCTGTTCCTGCTGGCCCTCGTCCTGGCCGGCGCCGGATGCAAAACCGATTATGGCAGCCGCGAGTTCATCCCCGGCAGAGGCTGGGTGCCAATCCGCTAATCCGCGCCGACGCCACCCGGCCGAGAGGCAACGCCCGATCCGCGGTGCGATTCCGACCCGCGCGGCCGAGGATTGGCCGTGTGCGCCTCGCAAAGGTGACTTGAGGTCGGAGGCGCGCCTCGCTAGAGTCCTTGAACTGTGAAACTTGCTGTCATCAGATCCAGTTTTGGCGTCTCATTGTCTGCCTGCGTTTGCTTTCTCAAGAACTCTATCAGCGAGGCGCGCGCAGGAAACGGACGAAGGAAGAAGAAGGATCCAAGATGAATGGAGAAGATGGAATGAGGTCTGAGGCGACGCCTCGCTAGGGTTCGGCTCGTGGAAAATGGTTCTGCCAGCAGCCCCGCGCCGTTTGACACGCCCCTGAGTCTTGCGGCGCCGCTGCCACCGGCCCCGCTCAATTTTATCGGCCGGAAACTGCTGCGCCTGGCCGAAACCATCCACGGCCTCGGCGCCTTCGCCCTGATCACCCTGGGTGTCACCCTGACCAAGTTCAACGTGGCCGCCAAGGTCATTCACCCGCTGGTCCGGGTGCACATCCACCGGGCCGGGGTGCGCCTGCTGCCCATCATTAGTTTCCTCTCCTGCGCCCTGGGCTTCGCCGTCATCGGCCAAACGGTCGCCCTCCTGAACCGGGTCGGCGCGCGGGGTTTCACCGGCACCATCATGGTCACCGTCGTCGTACGCGAGCTGGGGCCGATCATCACCGCGCTGCTGGTCCTGGCGCGCGTGGGCACCGCCACCGTCATCGAGTTGGGCACCGCGCGGGCGATGGGCGAGGTCGAGGCGCTCGAGGCCCTGGGGATCGATCCCATCCATTACCTGGTGGTGCCGCGGGTGATCGGGCTGGCCCTGTCCATCTTTTCGCTCACCGTGTATCTGATCCTGATCACGTTGTTCAGCGGGTATCTCTTCGCCTTTCTGCAGGATGTCCCGTTGCCGCCGGGCGATTACCTCAGCCAACTGGCGGCGGCCATGCGCTGGGACGATTTCGTCCTGCTCACGCTCAAGACGGTCCTGTTCGGGGCCATCATCGCGACCGTCTCGTGTTACGAAGGATTGGCCAAGCCGCTGCGGCTCGAAGAAGTCTCCGCCGCCACCACCCGCGCCGTGGTGCAATGCATCGAGCTGGTCGTGCTCCTGGACGCGCTGTTCATCCTGTTTCTGCTCCTGGTCTGATCATGCGCGACGCCCAGTCCAGCCCCGCCACCCTGGCCGATCCCGTCATCCAGATGGAGAACGTCACGGTGCCGGCCATCGACGACCCGCTCCGACCGTTGGTCCAGGGGATCAACTGGTCGGTGGCCACCAGCGACTACTGGGTGGTCGGTGGCCGGCCGGGCGGTGGCAAGACCGATCTGCTCGCCGTCGCCGCCGGGTTGCTGCGGCCCATGCGCGGGACCCATCGCCTGTTCGGGCGCGACCTGACCGGTTTGCAGGGCGACGAACCGCTGGCGGAACGGCTGCGGATCGGGCTGGTCTTTGAAGACGGCGGGCGGGTGTTTAACGCGGTGAGCGTCCGTGAGAACCTTGCGCTGCCGCTTTGCTACCACCACAACTGTATCGCCGCCGAGGTCGAAGCTCGGGTCGAAGCCATCCTCGACGCCACGGCGTTGTCGGCCTTCGCGGACGTGCCGGCGGGCCGGTTGAACCGGAGTTGGCGTCAACGCACGGCGCTGGCCCGGGCGCTGGCGCTGCAGCCGGAGGTCCTGCTCCTGGACAATCCGTTGGCCGGGTTGGACCCGCGCCAATTGCAGTGGTGGATCGAATTCCTGGCGGCGTTGGCCGCCGGCCACCCCCTGCTCGAACGTCGGCCGGTGACGCTCGTGGTCACGACCGATGACCTGCGGCCCTGGTGCGAGCAAGGCCACCGGTTCGCGCTCATCAACGGGAACGGCTGGCTGCTTCTGGGCGGCCGGACCGAACTGCATCGCTGCCACGAGCCGGTGTTGCGCGAACTGCTGGTCGAACCCAGCGCCGTGGACTGAGTATGCCCTTGCAGGATTTGACCCCGCAACTGCGCACCCGGCTCAGCCGCGTCGAGCGCGTGGTCGGCATCTTCGTCGTGCTGGCCGCCGTGCTGATGCTCAGCGGGTTCGTCTATTACCTTTACTGGACCGCCGAGCACAAAGGTTGGTTCCTGACCAAGGCCCCTTACTTCACCTTCGTCCGCACCGCCGCCGGTCTGAATGTCGGTGACCCGGTCAAGCTGATGGGCTTCGATGTCGGCACCATCACGCGGGTGGACGCCATGCCGCCGAACGAGTATTACAACGTCTATATCGAGTTCAACATCCGCTCCCCCTACTACGGCTATCTCTGGACCGATTCCCGCGTCAAGGTCGGCGCCACGGATTTCCTGGGCCACCGCTACCTCGAGGTCACCAAGGGCAGCACCGGCAAACCGACCTACCAGGAAAACAATCACCGTCTCGCCGGCATCTGGGACGACAAGGAAGGCGGTTACCTGACCATCACCAAGTCCACCAAACCCTACTGGCTGCTGGCCGATGAATCCCCCGCCTTGACCGAGCGGCTCGAGACCCTGGTCAGCGAGCTGGAAGGCGCCTTGCCGGGCATCCTGAA
>JAGWYX010000943.1 GCA_018969165.1 Verrucomicrobiota bacterium | reverse complement strand
AACCGAGTTTGGCATAGACGGGCTGGCCAGCGGGGGTGGCGTCGAGTTTGATGCATTGGGTTCCGCGTTGCTGGAGAAAGGCCAGCGCCTGGCGCATCAAACGGGTGCCGATCCCGAGGCGCCGGTGCGCCGGGTGCACGAGCATCATGCCGATCCATGCCAGCGCCTGTCCGTAGGTGGTGGTCGTCACGGTACCGACCACCTGGCCGTCGAAAACGGCCACGAAACAGCCGTGCGGTACCAGTCGCCGCAGGCAGCGCCATTTCAGTGGAGTCTGGTTCCAACCGGCCAGCCGGCGCAATTCGTCAGCGGCTTCCAGGTCGGCCTCGGTCATCAGGCGCACAGAGACTTCGCTCATGGCAAGCACCGCCTGCGGTCGTTGGGAGGTCAAGCGCTCTGAGGGGCCAGCGAGGCATTCAAGGTTTGCAGGAGTTGCTCCGCGGTGAAGGGCTTGTGCAGGAAAGCGTCCACCGCCAAATCCAGGAGCGGGTTGGCGCCTTGGGAATCGGTCAAATCGGTGGCCCCACCGCTGGAGGCGATGATCTTGAGGTCCGGCTCCAGTTTCCGCAATACCCGGACCAACGACGGTCCGTCCATGTTCGGCATCATCAGATCGGTGAGGACGAGTTGCACCTCGTCGCGGTGTTGGATAAAGGTGGACAGGGCCTCGGCGCCGTCGGCGGCGGTCAGGACGTGGTAGCCGTGTCGGTCGAGCATGCGGCTGGTGACCTCGCGGATGTCGGCTTCGTCGTCCACGACCAGGACGACCTCGCCGTGGCCGCGAGCCAGGGTGGCCGGGGAGGGAGCCGCGACCGGGGTGAGGGCAGCGGGCGAGGCCGGCAGGTAGATGCTGAAGGTCGAGCCGACGCCGACCTCGCTGTCCACGGTGATGAAGCCGCCATGAGCCTTGACGATACCGGAGACGGTGGACAGGCCCAGGCCGGTGCCGTGGCCAGGGGGTTTGGTGGTGAAGAAGGGATCGAAGATTTTATCGAGGATGTCGGGGGCGATGCCGACGCCGGTATCGCGGACGCGCAGGAGGCAGTGAGGGCCGGCTTTGGCCGCCGGGACCATGGCGGCGAATTGGTCGTCGAGGTCGGCATTCTGCGCGACGATCTCGAGCGTGCCGCCGGCGGGCATGGCGTCGCGCGCGTTGAGGCACAAGTTGAGCAGGAGCTGATGGAATTGCGTGGGGTCGGCGGTGACGGTCCAAAGGTTGCGCGGGACGAGCGCGTTGAGGGTGAGATTCTTGGGGAGGGTTTCCCGGAGTAGTTTGACGACATCCTTCACCACGTGGGCGGGTTGCAACGGGATTCGCTCGCCTTCGGCGCCACGGGCGAAGGTCAGGACCTGGCGGACGATGTCGGCTCCGCGGCGAGCGGCGGTTTCGACCGTGGCGACGAGTTTCTGGGATTCCTCGTTCAGGCCAAGCGTCCGGAGCATGTGCGAAGACATGAGGATGGGGGCCAGGACATTATTCAGATCGTGGGCGATGCCGCTGGCGAGGGTGCCGATGCTCTCGAGCCGTTGGGCGCGGAAGAATTGTTCTTCGGCACGCCGGCGTTCGGTGATGTCCTGCAGGAGACCAATCGAGCCAATGGCCTGGCCGTTCTGGCCGAGGATTTCCACCGAGGCATCGGCGATCCAGCGGGTGCGCCGATCGCGGGTGAGGATGCGGCAATCGCATTGCCATTGGACCGCTTGAGCCCCGCGGACCTTGCTGACGGCCTCGGCGTAGGACAATCCGGCCAAGGGACCGTGGAATTGATATTCCTGGATCAGGGATTCCCAGAGGTCGGGTGTCATTTCCTCGCGGCTGTAACCGGTCAATTCGCGGATCCCATCGCCGAAGTAGGTGAAGACGTTGGCCTCATAGTCGCGATGATAAGGAACGGCGCCAGTCGCGGCGATGGCGCGGCGGTAGAGGGCCTCGGTCCGTTGAAGGGCTTCCTCGGCGCGTTTGCGCTCGGTGACATCGCGGGAGATAACGACGGCGCGTTGTTCGCCGCTGGGCGAGGCGAACGGGCGCAGCGTGGCCTCGAACCAACGCCAGACGCCGTCTTTGCGCCGC
>JAGWYX010000942.1 GCA_018969165.1 Verrucomicrobiota bacterium | reverse complement strand
GTCCGGTGGTAGGCACTAGCGTGCCAGCCCCGAGGCTGGAATCCCGATCTCGATGATGGCGTGCGCGTGAACATCCGCCCATTCATGGAGGCCGACGTGCTCCGCAGACAACCCAACCTCAAGTGGGGCAAAGACCGTGGCAAGAACCCGCCCGGCTCCCCCTGGGGCCAGGAGCGCGACAACGACCGGCACCTGACGCTGGCAGAGAAGCGGGCCGCGAGAGACAAGTGATCCACAGGCGACACAGATTTTCGCAGATGAAGATTTTGCCACAAAGAAGCACAAAAGGCGCAAAGAGGAGTGCGGCATTTATTCCGCTTCGGCGAGTCTTGGTTGGGTGGCGGAGCGCCCTGAAGTCCGTGCTCCGGGGTTGTTTTGTGTGTTTTGATCCACTTGTGGTAAATCGGTTCTGCCACAACGCGTTGTTATGGAGTGGGATAAATGTGAAAACGACAGTTAGTGAACAGCGGTTTAGATTATTGCTGCAAAAATAAAGTGCATTTTCGGATTCGGTTGGCATACTCAAACCCATGTTTGACCGATGGTATGCGGCAGAGTTGAAGGCGAGTCTTGAGCGCCCCTATGTCCAATTGATTTTCGGGGCGCGCCAGACGGGTAAGACGACCCTGCTCAACGCGCTGTTGCCGCCGGAGACTCTGCGGGTGAACTTGGCGAATCCGGAGGAGCGGTCGCGGCATCTAGCTGACCCTGGGTTCTTCCTCAAGCTGTGTCGTGACGTGCCCGCGGACCGGGAGGGGCGATTCGTGTTCGTGGATGAAGCGCAGGCCGTGCCCACGGTGTTCGACGCGGTGCAGCATCTCTACGACAACGACAAGCGGCGCTGGCGGTTCGTGTTGTGCGGCAGCTCGGCGCGGAAGCTAAGGAAAACCGGAGCGAATCTGCTTCCGGGCCGGTGCTTCTACCATCGGCTTTTCCCGTTGACGATGGCGGAGCACCCGCCGGAGCCGAAACAGATTGGCTACGCAGTGTCGCCCCTGCCGCTGGGCTGGAAGGCGGGAGCATCGCAGGCGAATCCCTTTCCGGCATGGGGTTTGGAAGAGCGGCTCGCCTACGGTGCGTTGCCGGGTGTAGTGGCCGCCGAAGCAGCGGATCGGGCGCGGATCCTCACCGGTTTTACCCTGGTGCATTTGGAGGAGGAAATCCGTCGGGAAGCGCTGGTCAAGGACTGGGGTGCGTTTGTGCGGTTCTTGGAACTGGCCTCGTCAGAGTCGGGGCAAATCCTCAACTACGCCGGAATCGCCCAGGAAACGGGCCTTTCCCAACCCACCGTCAAGTCGCACTACCAGTTGTTGGAGGACATGTTCATCGGTTTCCGCGTGCCGGTGTATTCGGGGAGCAAACGAAAGAACCTGCTTTCGACACCGAAGTTCCTGTTCTTTGATCTGGGCGTGCGGCACGCGGCGGCGGGGCTCAAGGCGTCGCGGGAAATCGTGCAGGTCAATCCCGGCGTGTTCTTCGAGCAATGGGTGGGCATCGAGTTGTGGAAGAGGGTGCAATACCTGGGCGAAGGTCGATTGCAATATCTGCGAACCCGCGACGGGATGGAGATTGACTACATCGTGGAGCATCGCAGCGCCCTGACGCCCATCGAGGTGAAGTGGAGCGAGAGACCGACGGTTCAGGATGCCCGTCATGTGCTGACCTTCCTTGGAGAGCACCCGAAACAGGCCAAGCATGGCTATGTTGTTTGCCGCTGCTCGGCTCCGTTACGCATCCATGATCAAATCACGGCTCTGCCGTGGTTCTGCTTATGAAAACGAGCCCTTCACCAAGAGGCACAATAAAGGGTGTATTGCTGCGGAGCGAAGCGGAGCCAGCAAATACGCCCCTGGTTGAACAAGCCCGGTGAAGGAGAGCGAGAGGCTGTATGGCACTTACTGACCAGACCCTGGGATAGAATACAGTTTGCCAGCGGCCAATTTGCCCTGGGGCTAGGCGCGCGGGTAGGAGGGTATCCTCGGCGATACTCGACTGCCCGCGCAACGACGCCCCAGGGCAAATTGGCCTTGGCCCGGAGGGTGGCGCCGCTTTTGGCTGCTGGCGTTGTTGCG
>JAGWYX010000941.1 GCA_018969165.1 Verrucomicrobiota bacterium | reverse complement strand
AGGGTCGCTGCCCGCGTTTTGCCGTCCCTCCGGAGGGTTCGATCATTGGCAAACTGTTCAGCATTCCAGTGACCTTTTCTCGCTTGCCGAGTATCCATGAACAGACGGACAAATGAGTTGTGGATTCAACCACCGATGAGCTGTTGATGCTGAGCGTCCGGGACGGTGAGGTGGAAAACCTCGGCGTCCTCTATGAACGTCATCGGGGGCCGTTGTTCAACTTCTTTGTTCGCCTCACCGGCAGTACACAAGCCGGCGAAGATCTGGTGCATGATGTGTTTTTGCGCATGTTGAAATATCGCCACACGTTCGAAGCCAGAAAGCGGTTCACCACCTGGATGTATCAGGTCGCCCGGAATGCCCATTTTGATTCCTGGCGCAAGCGACAACATGAAGTGCCGCTGGAAGCGGGGGGAGTTGACACCGGCGAGGCCCTACCGAGCCAAGAACCGGCCCCGGACGCGCGTTTGGCGCACAGCCAGGAGATAGCGCTGCTGCAGGAAGCACTGGCCGGATTGCCAGTAGAATCCAGAGAGGTGTTGGTGCTCAGCCGATTTCAACACTTGAAATACGAGGAGATCGCCACGGTTCTGGATTGCGGTGTCGGCGCGGTGAAGATGCGCGTGTATCGCGCGCTTAAGGAGTTGCGGGAGAGATTCACACTACTCGCCCAGAGGAGGCCCGATGAACTGTGACCAAGCCAAGGAGTTGGTTGCGGACCTTATGGCCGGGCATCTGACCGAAGCCGCCCGGGCGGAACTCGATTCGCATCTGGCCGATTGTCCTTCGTGCCGCCAGGAGGCGGCGAATCTGCAAGCCGTGTGGGCGAAGCTCGCGTTGTTACCAGAGAAAGAACCCAGCCCGGCATTGGATGCGCGTTTCCACGCCATGTTGGACGCCTATCGCCAGGGGCTGAAACAAGGAAGCGGCGACGTTTCACCACGCGCAACCCTGGCGGATTGGCTCGCCCGGTTGTGGCCGCGGCAACCGGCCTTGCAGTTTGCCATCGCCGTCCTGTTATTCGCTCTAGGATTGTTGCTGGGCCAGTCACGCACTCGACTGCAGCGCAAGGAGACAGTTGCTGGGACGACGAACGAGCAGGTTTTGGCTCAGTTGCGTCAGGAGGTTTCCAACATGAAACAGATGGTCATGCTGTCGCTGTTGCAGCAGCAGTCGGCCAGCGAACGGTTGCGCGGTGTGGAGTGCAGTTACCAGTTCAAAGACCCGGACGAGCAAGTGTTGTCGGCCCTGCTGCGCGCGCTGGATTCCGATCCCAACGTGAACGTGCGCCTGGCGGCAGTGGACGCGCTGCAACAATTTGCCCGAAATGCGCACGTGAGAAAAGGCCTGCTCGATTCGCTGTCACGACAGCCATCGCCCCTTGTCCAGATCGAATTGATCAATACGATGGTGACGTTGAAAGACAAAGAGTCGGTACCGGTGTTCAAAGCGCTCCTGCAGGACAAGGAAACGAACAAGACTGTGCGCGAGCGCGCGGCGTGGGGATTGGAACAACTCGGCTGAAATGGATTACCGCATTCCATTGGCAGTCTGCCTGTTCCTCGTCCAGGTGCTCGTCCGGGGTGCGGAGGTCGAGGAGGAAAAGACGATTCAGAAGAGTTTTGTCTTCGACGCCGGGTCGGGCGAGAGGCAAATTGAGGTGGATAATTTCGAGGGCTCGATCCACGTGACAGGCTACGCCGGAGGCGAGGCGCTACTGGTGGTCAAGGAGACTCTTGAGGCCGATTCATCCGAGAAGGCGCAGGAGGCAAGACGCGGGGTGCGACTCGAGATCACCCGAACCAACAACTTGGTTCGCTGCTACGTCGACGGTCCGTTCCGCTGCCGGAATGGTTCCATCAACTTCCGAGGCTGGGAGCGTTACGGCTACAAGGTGCGCTACGATTTCGAGCTCAAGGTTCCACACCACACTGGGCTCCGACTGAAGACGGTCAACGGTGAGGACATCCTGGTGGCAAAGACGGCGGGCAAATTCGAGGCCGAGAACGTCAATGGCGGCATCCGGATGACGGAGATTGAGGGCGCTGGGCGGGTATATGCGCTCAACGGCAAG
>JAGWYX010000940.1 GCA_018969165.1 Verrucomicrobiota bacterium | reverse complement strand
TGCCGGCCCCGCCCAGGTCGGCGCCCGCGGCCAGCGGTTTGGCCGATCGTTCCTCGCAGCCGTGCAGCGTCGCCCGCAGGCGGACCAACTGCTGAAGCCACCGGCGCAACTGCGGGAGCAGGGCCCGCGCTTGCTCCCGGGAGTAATGCTGGCGGAACTTCCACGCCATAGCCGAGCCACGCCGGATCACCCCCGGCTGCCACCACCCCGTCGCCTCCCCGGGCCCACCCCGTTCCGGGCGCGGTCGTTTTGGGACGGGCTGCAGGTGACGTTCATTCCGGGACGCTAGCGCGGCAACAACTCGGTGCTCGGCGCGGTCTTTAATTTCTGCTCGACCTCCGCGCTGGGCTCGACCGACAGCGATTTGCGCCAGGCCGCGCGGGCCTGTTCGTACTGGCGCAGGCCGGCGTAAATGTCGCCCAGGTGATCGTAGAGAACCGCGTCGGGTTCCTGGGAATGCTGGATGGCCTTGAGCACCTGGGCCAGGGCCTCGTGCGGCTGATTGAGCTTGAAGAGCACCCAGCCCAGACTGTCCAGAAAGGCCGCGTTGTCCGGCTCCGACCGCACGGCCTTCTCGATGAGCGTCCGGGCCTTGTCGAGGTTGACGCCGTGGTCGGCCCACATGTAACCCAGGTAATTCATCGCCTCGACGTTGTCCGGCGACAACGTCAGGCATTTCTGAAAATACTTCTCGGCCTGCGTGTATTCCTTGCTGCGTTCATACGCCGCCGCCATCTGGAAGTAGAAGATCGAATCCAACCGCTTCGGGTCGGTCGCCGCTCCCACCACTTCGGCGGCGGTGAACCGCCGCAGGGCCTCGGGATACTGCTTGAGCCGGCTGTAGGCCAGCCCGGCATAGAACTCCATCCAGAAACTCTGCTTGAATCGGCCGCGCGCCTTGTCCAGCACGCGCAGGGCCTCCTCCGGCTTGTTGAGCGTGATCTTCAGCCCCGCCAGATCGTAATACACCCGCTCGGCATCCGGATTCAGCAGCACCGTCTTCTCGTAGTTCTCCACCGCCGCCTCGTACTCCTTCTCGTCGGCCAGGATCGTCCCCAGCAAATAATACAGATTCGGATTGGTCGGGTTGTCGCGCAGCAGGCTCTCCAACTGCTCCTGCGCCCCCTTCTTGTCGCCCATTTGCAGGCACAGATCGGCCAGCTTTTCCCGCACCCCCGGCAGGTGCGGGTCCCGCTGCAGCAGGCCCGCGTAGATCGACCGGGCCTTGGCAAACTCGCCCAGCATGCTGTAGCCGTCGGCCAGTTTCTGCCGCAGGTCCGCGTTCTTGGGTTGCAGCCGGGCGGCGCGATCCAGCGCCTTGACGATGCGCGGCTTGACCCACACGGCGTGTTTGCCCAACTGCGCGCTGCACGCGCCATACAGTCCCGCTACCTCCACCAGAAACGTCGGGTCCGGCGACCGCCTCCTGGCCGCGCTCACCAGCAATGCCGCCGCCTTCCGCAACTTCGGCTTGCGGCCCTGCAGATAGCAGCGGACCTGGGTGCGGTAAGCCGCCAGCGAACCCGGCAGCTTGCGAATCGCGATCCGATTGGCCTGCATCGCCTGGTCCCACCGACCCGCCTCGGCCTCGGCCACCCCCAGCAGCGTGTACAACTGCCCGGAGGCCCGCGGCCGCTCCACCGCGCGCGCCAGCAGGTCCGCCGCCTTCTTCGGTTGGCGATTCTGCAGCAATCGGCGGGCGACATCGCTGACCAGCAGTTCATTGCCCGGGTCCGCCTCGGCCGCCAGCCGGAACTCCTCCAGGGCCCGGTCCTGCTCCCCGTTCAGGTCGTTCACGATCCCCATCGCGAAATGCGCATGGGTTTGGACGCGCGCTTCCAGGGTCTGTTCCGCCGCCCCTTCGCGCGCCCCGAGCGGTTGGCCACGGTCGCCGCGGTCCGCGGCCCTCCGGGGGGGCGTCGAGCCCGTCACGCAGCCGGCCAAACCGGCCGCCACGGCGGCGGCCGCCGCCCATCGCAATCCATCACACAGCTTCATTCGAGGTCTTGGACCGGTCACTAAAAGCGCAGCCCCGCGCGGCGGGAACTGCGCTCATCAAACTCACCTGCGCGCGC
>JAGWYX010000939.1 GCA_018969165.1 Verrucomicrobiota bacterium | reverse complement strand
AAATACGTGACGACGCAGGACAGCAGCATCAACAGGATCGTCGCCCCCTGCGAGACCCGGACGTAGTGCGCCTCGTTATGGTGCCGGCGGAGGAACCGCCGGTAGAAATCGTTGACCAGGTACGAGGCCCCCCAGTTGAGCTGCGTCCCGACGGTGGACATGTAGGCGGCGGCAAAGGCCGCGATCATCAGACCGCGCAATGCCGTGGGAAAAACGTGCGGGTCCATGATCGTCCGCACGAATCCGGATTCCTTGTCCTGGAGATGCGGATAGAGCACCAGCGACGCCAGGGCCGTGAGAATCCACGGCCAGGGGCGCACGGCGTAATGCGCGATGCTGAACCACAGCGTCGCCAGCACGGAGTGGCGCTCGTCTTTGGCCGAAAAAATGCGCTGGGCGACATACCCGCCCCCGCCCGGTTCGGATCCCGGATACCAGGTGGCCCACCAGACGACTCCGATGTAAACCAGAAACGTGACCCATGGCATCCACGCCGACCCGATGTCCGGCGTGAAGGACAGGATGGATCCCTGCCCGCCGTGCGCGGCGTTGCGCGCCGCATCGAGCGCGGCGAGTTTGGTCAGCAAACCCGACATGCCACCGACGGCGGCCACGGCAAAGTAGGCCAACACAATCACCATGCCCATCTTGAGCACGAATTGGAACAGGTCGGTTACCAGCACACCCCACAAACCGGCGATGGCGGAAATCCCGGCTGTCACCACCATGATCAGGAGGACCAGGCCCAGCGCCTGGAGCTTGGTCACCGGAAAGATGACCATCAGGATTTTCACCATCGCGAGGTTGACCCAGCCGAGGATGATGCAGTTGACTGGCAAGCCGAGGTAGAGCGCGCGGAAACCGCGCAGGAACGCGGCCGGTTTACCGCCATACCGCAACTCGGCCAGTTCGACATCGGTCAGGACACCGGCGCGCCGCCAGAGCCGCGCGAAAAAGAACACCGTGAGCATGTTGCTCAGGAGCATGTTCCACCAAAGCCAGTTGCCGGCGATGCCGTGGGCCGCCACCAGCCCGGTGACCGCCAGCGGCGTGTCGGCGGCGAACGTCGTCGCCACCATGCTGGTGCCCGCCAGCCACCACCTCACCTTGCGACCTCCCACAAAGAACTCGGCGGTCGATGTCGTCGCGCGCCGGCGATACCAAAGGCCGATCAGGAGATTGAAAACGAAGTACGCAACTATGACGGTCCAATCCTGGAAGGTGAGTTGCATGCGCGCACATTCTTACCTTGCCAGTCCATGACCGCCAATCCCAATCATCACGCGGTGCTGCGGGACCTAACGAGGACACCTGACCGGCACCGCTCCGCTTGCGAACGGGCGGCGTTCCCGGTCGCCCCTCGGTCTGCCGCCTTCCCCACGCCCGCCGCCAGAATCTGCGGCGCCGGCAGCGCACTGATTGTTGTCACAGGTGTGATGAAAACTCGTCAGCAGTCGCGATGAAGAAATGACTTGGCTGTGAGCGTGGGGACGTCCAGCCGGCCGCCATCGGGTGGTCAGCCCTTTCGCCGCAAGCCGGGGATCGGCGGATTCCAGGGCGCGGCTCCGAGGTCCGGGGCCGGGCGGCCCCAGACCTCGCCGAATTGGGCGCCGAGCAGGTGGCTGACGATCAGGCGGTGGACGAGGTTCATCACGCCCAGTCGGGGGTGCAATCCGACACCGACGGCCTCCAGCAGGCCATCACGCAATTCCCAGTACCCGAAATCATCGGCACAGACGCAAACCAACTGGTCGGTCGTCAGAAACGGCGGCTTGGCGCCAAGATAGGGCACCGTGCCGTCCCCGGTCTGCGTCTTGCCCGCGCCTTCGGCGGGAGACCAGTCGTTGACGCGGTCTTCGCTGGCCAGGTCGAACCACGGTTGACCGTCGTCGTTTTCGATGTGCAACCGCACCCGGGTTTCCTCGCCCAGCCCGATGATCGCCAGCCAATCGGCGCTCGCCAGCCCGAGGTCGGCGAGCCGCAGGTTTTCGACGCGCCGTCGGTGGCTGCCGGCGGCGTCGAGCATCGCGCGGAACAATTGTTGCGCGCGTGGAAGCGCCGGTCCGAGATCGAGC
>JAGWYX010000938.1 GCA_018969165.1 Verrucomicrobiota bacterium | reverse complement strand
CCGTTGGTCAACGCCGCATCGCCAAAAATGCACACGACCTGTTCCCGGCTGCCGCGGCGGTCGCGGGCCACGGCCATCCCGAGAGCGGCGGAAAGGGCGGTCCCGGCGTGGCCGGCCCCGTAGCAATCATGCGGGCTCTCGCTCCGGAGCGCGAACCCGTTCAATCCGCCGGTGGTGCGGATGGTTGGGAACCGATCTTTCCGCCCGGTGAGCAGTTTATGGACGTAGGTCTGGTGGCTGACGTCCCAGACGAACTTATCCAGCGGGGACTCGAAGACGTAATGCAGGGCCAGGGTAAGCTCGACGACGCCGAGGTTGGGGCCGAGGTGTCCACCGTGCTTGGCCAACTTGGTGATCAGTTCCTCGCGAATTTCCGCTGCCAGCTCGCGCATCTGGGCAAGCGTCAGCTTCTTGACGTGGGTCGGATTGTCCACCATGTCCAGGTATCGGCTCATGTTCCACCCTGGGCGCCGTCGTCAGCCGCGGCCACCGGCTTGACCTCCGTCTCTCCCGCGGCGTTCTGCTCGAGTTGTTGAATTTTCAACTCGGCCTCGGCCAGCTTGGCCTGGCAAATCTTGGCCAGCCGCGTACCTTCCTCGAACCGGGCCAGCAACGCCTCGAGCGGCAACTCGTCCGATTCCATCGCCTCGACCGTCGCTTCGAGCTTCTTCAGCGCCTCCTCGAAAGGCAACTCGTCGGGCCGGGCCGCGGCCGGGGTCGGGGGTTTGGTTGTTTTCGACACGGTGGCGACGTTACCGCACCGTCCGGGGGCCGTCCAGCCCGCATTTTCCCGGCCAAGCCAGCGTTCGGCGAGACGCCGAACGCAGCCGGCGGGACGCCCGCGCTCCTTTTTGGTTCGGAGCGCGGCTCGGTGAGCCGCAGCAAGCTCGCCCGGCCTTTGGGATGGAAGCTATTCCCTGGCGAGGCGCGCCTCCGACCGCCTGCCTTTCCGTCAGAAGCTTTCCGGTCTCTCTCTGCTGAGGTCCGTCCACTTTGCGCGCCTCGCTTATCGATTCCTCGAAGCCCCAAATGTGGCAACGGCAAGGGGGATCAAAACTTGATCCGGCCGCAAAGACTTTCGGGATTCAAGGAATCTAGCCCCGACAGCACCGCCGCCGCTGCGGGTCGCAGACCCGCGCTCCAAAATGAGAATCGCCGACGCCCAGGCTTGACAAAGTGGCCGACTGCAAGGAAAATTAATAGGTCCCAGCAGACCCGCTGTGCGCCAGTCCGCCGCGCCCGGGCGCGGGCCCGTTTATGTTGACGATCTTCGGCCAGAGACACCGGTTCTGCGACGGCGTCACGCGTCGGAATTTCTTGAAGATCGGCGCGCTGGGCCTCGGGGGGCTGGCCCTGCCCGAACTGTTGCGCGCCGAGGCGCAAGCGGGTATCCGGCGCTCGCACAAGGCGGTCATCATGGTGTTCCTGCCGGGCGGCCCGTCGCACCAGGACATCTTCGATCTCAAGCCCGACGCGCCGCTGGAAATCCGCGGCGAGTTCAAGCCGATCAGCACCAACGTCACCGGCATCCAGATTTGCGAGCACCTCCCGCGGCTGGCGGCGATCATGGACAAGCTGGTGCTGATCCGCACGATGGTGGGCTGCCAGGGCGACCACGACGCGTTTCAATGCCTGACCGGGCGCTCGAATCGCAATCAACCGCCCGGCGGTTGGCCCGCGCTCGGCTCGGTGGTCGCCAAACTCCAAGGCCCGGTGGACCCGGCGGTGCCCCCGTTCGTCGGGCTGTCGCCGAAGATGGGCCACATGGAATGGGCGGATGCCGGCAAACCCGGCTTTCTGGGGGTTGCCTACGCGCCGTTCAAGCCGGACGGCGCGGGCAAGAGCGACATGGTCTTGAACGGAGTGACGCTGGATCGGCTCTCGGACCGGAAGGCGCTGCTGGCCAGTTTTGACCGGTTCCGGCGCGACGTGGATTCGAGCGGGTTGATGAGCGGGTTGGACGCGTTCAACGAACAGGCGTTTGGCCTGCTGACTTCGAGCCAACTCCTGGAAGCGCTGGACATCGGCCGCGAAAGCCCGAAGGTCCGCGCCCGCTATGGCAAGGGCGATTCGCGGAAC
>JAGWYX010000937.1 GCA_018969165.1 Verrucomicrobiota bacterium | reverse complement strand
AACTTGGGCAGTGTCCGAATTTGCGGTTGGAGCGCGAGTCTGTGACTCGCAGCGGCTTGATTTTGAAGCTGCTGTGCTGCGGCTCATAGAGCCGCGCTCCGAAATTAGGACACAGCCAAAACTTGACCTGACGAGAGCAAATTTCACAATTCAAGGGCTCTCGCGAGGCGCGCCCCAGACCACATGGTCGGTCTTGGCAAAACGGAAGCGGTTCTGCCAACCGGTCTCTCCTTCGCGCTCCGGGCTGGCAGGCGGATGCGCAAGTGACGCGCCGTCGCGGCAAGGTGCGTTCCATCCGGACCCGGCTGCCTTCGGCTTGGGAAGTTGGCCAAAGCAACGGATTCAGGCCGGATTTTCGGGTGTTTAGCGGGGCGGCGAATCCCGCAATTCCGATCTAACATATTGATTTATAATCAGTTGTCGCACGTGTCCGGGTGGGGTTCAGTTTCTGTTTTCACGTTGACGGTCTTGCGACCCGCTCCGTAAGGTATAGGCATAACTGCGTTGATGCGTGCAGCACCGGACGTCAGGAAAATTTTATGGCCGAAGGATATTGCGTGAAGTGCAAAGCGAAGAAAGAGATCGCCAATGCCGTCGAGGAAGTGATGAAAAACGGCCGGAAAGCGATCAAGGGCAAGTGCCCGACCTGCGGCGCAGTGATGTTCAAGATTATTGGCGGCAAAGCCACGCCGGTGCCGGTGGCCTCGGACGTGCCTCCGGCCAGCCCGGTCTCGTGATCGCTGAGGTAGATTATGTCGCAGCAGTTGGCTTACGCCATCATTACTCCCTATTCGCTCCACAAGTCGCGGACGGGCGGCATCCTGGCGCGGTTGATCGCCCGGACCGGGCTGGAGCTGGCCGCCGCCCGCATGTTCGGCCCCAGTGAGGCGCTGGTCCGCGAATACTCCGCGACCATCATCTCGACCCACGACCCCCAGGACCGCAAGGTCCAGGAGTTGATCCGCGATTACATCCTGCGCAATTTCGCCCCGGACCCCAAGACCGGTCGGCGGCGCCGCGTCATGATGCTCCTGTTCCGAGGCGAGGACGCCGTCCGCAAGGTCCGGTCGGTCATCGGCAACATCAGCGTGGATCGGACCGGCGGCGAGACCATCCGGGACACTTACGGTGATTTGGTGTTCGACGAAGGGGGTGCGGTGCGGTATTTCGAGCCGGCGGTGCTGGCGGCGCCCAACGTCGAGGAGGCCAGCCTCAAACTCAAGTTGTGGGCGCGGCATTCCGACACCGACGGCGGCGTTTTGGAAAACGTCAATGTCTATCCGGGCGGTGCCCAGCCGCAACGCACCCTGGTGCTGATCAAACCGGATAACTTCCGATTCCCGACCGGCCGGCCGGGAAACGTCATCGATTTCTTTTCCCGCACGGGGCTTTACATCGTCGGCATCAAGGTGCACCGCATGAGCGTTGCCGAGGCGGTCGAGTTTTATGGGCCGGTGCGCGAGTTTCTCCGGGTCAAGCTCAACGAGGTGGTGGGTGGAAAGGCCAAGGCCGCCATCGAGAAAGAGCTGGGCTTCAAAATCCCGCCGCTCGAGGAGCGTCAATTGGGCCAACTGCTGGGCCCGCTTTACGGCGACAACCAGTTTGACAACATCATCCGCTTCATGTCCGGGCGCGCGCCCGGCGAGTGCGACCCCGCGCAGCAATCCCGGCCTGGCACCGAGAAATGCATCGCCCTGGTTTACGAGGGCATCGAGGCGGTGCGCAAAATCCGCGATGTCCTTGGGCCGACCGATCCCTCGAAGGCTCCCCCCGGCTCGATTCGCAAGGAGTTCGGCTCGACCATCATGATCAACGCCGCCCACGCCAGCGATTCCGTCGAGAACGCCCAGCGCGAAATGCAGATCGTCAAGGTCGGCGAAAATAATTTTCGCAGCGTGGTCCAGGAGTTCTTCGGCGCGGATTAGCGCCAAAGCGCGGCGTCGGCACGCAGCCGCCGCAGCAGCCGCGCATCGGCCGGGGGAAAGGCATAGCGGGCCAGGTCGGCCTGCTGGACCCAGGCCAGGGCCTGGCAACCCAATGCGGCCGGCTCGTGGCGCCGCCACCGGCAGTGAAAGAACTCCA
>JAGWYX010000936.1 GCA_018969165.1 Verrucomicrobiota bacterium | reverse complement strand
GTCCGCTCGGTCACCGACACCAGCATGATGTTCATGATGCCGATGCCGGCGGCCAACAGGGCGATCGAGCTGACGGCCGCCACGCCGATCCGAACCGTACGGGTAAAGGCTTTGAACTGGCTGATGAGCGAATCATTGGAGAAGATCTCGAAGTCATCCTCCTTGCCGGGGGGCACTTTGCGAACCGTCCGCAGGATGCCGCGGACTTGTTCGACCGTGTCATCGTACGTTTCCGGTCCGCGGGCCTGCACCAGGATCGAGAGGCTGCGCCAAATCCGACCGTAGCGATTCAGACCCGTCGTCAGGGGAATGATGGCAAAATTATCCTGGTCGCTGCCGAGCATGGTCCCTTTGGATTCGAGCACGCCGACCACGTTGTAATTGATACCGTCGAACTTGACCCGCTCGCCAATGGCGGAGCCGAACGGGAAGAGTGTTTTGGCCAAGGCGCTGCCGAGCACGCAGACATCGTGCGCGCTGTCCACGTCCGTCTCCATCAGCGCGCGCCCATCGCCGATCGTCCAGTTCATGGCCGGGAAACTGGCCGGGGTTTCACCCAGCAGCCGGACCCCCGGGGGCGTCTTTTCGTAGCGAGAAACGGCCTGCCCGGCCCAGAAATAGGATTCCAGCCCGACATTGAGGGCGAGCGTGGCGCGGGCCTGCACTTGCAGGCCGTGCGCCAGCGTGATGTTCTTGCGCCGCCAGAATTTCTCGAATCCATCCGGACCGCCGAAGTAGATGCCGGGCCATTTCCGGACCTGGAAGGTGTAACTGCCCAGCCGGCTGAGTTCCGCCTCGATATTGCTTTGCATCACCCGCATGGCGGTCATGACGACGATAATCGAAAACACCCCGATGAGCACTCCCAGCAGGGTGAGCGCCGACCGCAGTTTGTGGGCGGTCAGGGCGTTCATGGCCATGAGGAAGCTTTCCTTCAGTTCGGCGAGGAACAGTGTGCGATGAGGAGATTTGGTCATTAGCTAGTCCAAGGTCCAATCACTCATTCCTGAGCGCCTCCACGGGATTCATCCGCGCCGCGCGCCAGGCGGGGAAAAAGCCGGACGCCACGCCGGTCAACAACGACACCAGCAGCGCAATCCCCACAATGGGCAGCGACATCGTGGCTGGCAGGTAACTCGCCAGCAGCAAGGTCAGCGGGTAGGCAATGGCCAGTCCCAGCAACCCCGCGCCCACGCAAATGCTGGCCGCCTCGATCAAGAATTGCACCAGGATCGTCCGCCGCTTGGCGCCGATCGCCTTGCGAATCCCGATTTCGCGCGTGCGCTCCGCCACCGAGACGAACATGATGTTCATGATCCCGATGCCGCCGACGAACAGCGATAGCCCGGTAATAAACAGGCCCACCGACCCGATAATCGTCCGGACCCGCGCGAAGGCCTGCAAGAACGTGCCCTGCTGGTCGATCGAGAAATCATCGTCGTCCGTCGGGTTCACATGCCGCACTTTCCGCAAGACCCCGCGCGCCTCCTCCTTGGCTTCATCCAGCCGCTTGAGATCCCGGACCTTGACCAGGATCTGGAAGTCGGGCCAGGCGCGGAAGGAGGCCAGGAATTGCTTGACCGGGACGATCACCTGGTTATCGACACTGAATTCGCCGAAGAAACTCCCTTGTTTCTCCAGCACCCCGACGACCTCGAAGGCCTGATCCCCGATCCGAATCTTGTGCCCGACGGGGGGCTCGAGCTGGAACAGATTGCTGGCCACCGTCACGCCCAAAACGCAAACCGGCCGTCCCCCTTCCACCTCGGTCGGTGACAGGAACCGGCCCTCGGCGACGGCCACGCCGCGTGTCTCGGCAAATTGCTCGGTGGACCCGACAACGGAGACGCTGTCGGAACGCCGGTTTTTATAGCGCACCGGCTCGCGGGTGTCGATGGAAGGAGCGATGGCGGCAGCCTGTTGTACTTGTTTCTCGAAGGCCTTGACCTGAGCGAGCGTGATCTCGCGCCGGTTTTGGACCTTCACCCATTCGGCGTAAGAGTCGATGAACCACGAGAACCGCTGGATATAGAGCACATCGGCGCCAATGACCGACACCCGGTCGGCAAACTCCCGGTTCAAT
>JAGWYX010000935.1 GCA_018969165.1 Verrucomicrobiota bacterium | reverse complement strand
GCACGCCTAGCCCCAGGGCAAATTGGCCGCTGGCAAACTGTATTCTATCCCACGGTCTGGTCAGTAAGGCCGCGCGAGCGCTCAGAGTTCCTCGGCGGCGCGCGCGACCCGCACCGAGTCCTGGAATCGTTTGTTGTCCGCGCGAATGCGGGCGGTCAGGGTCCGGCAGATCGAGAGCAAAAACGGCGCGGCCAGGTCGGGAGCGGCGTTGGCCAGTTTCTGGACCGCCGCGGCGGACACCTTCAAGAGTAACGCGTCTTTGTTGGCCACGACGTCAGCCGAACGCGGGCCGTGGTCGAACAGGGCGAATTCGCCGAAGAACTCGCCCGGCCCGAGGGTGGTGAGGGTGGTTTCCTTGCCGGCGATCAGCAGGCGCACCCGCACTTCGCCGTCGAGCACCAGGAACATGGCATCGCCCGGGTCGCCCTGTTTGACCACCAGGGCCCATTGGCGGGCAGGCGCGACTTCCATGAACTGGAGGAGCCGCTCCAGTTGCGCGTCGTTCATGTTGGCAAAGACCTTGATGCGCCGCAGCATGGCGGGCTTGATCCACACCGGCGCCTCGCCTCGGGAGGCCAGGACGGGAGCGGTTGGCGGCCCGGTCTGGCCCTTCTGCCGAAACAGAAAGTCCAACTCCTCCAATTCGGCGGCGCGCTGCCAGGCGTCCCGGCTCCCGGAATACACCCAGGTGCCGGCCAACACGCGTTCTTCCTGGACCCAGTTGACCAGGGTGGGCAGCTCGACCGGGCCATAGATGACGTTGTCCGTAGCCCAAATCTGGTAGCCGGTGGTCAGGTCGTCGGGTTCCATTTGCCCTCCTCTACCTGAATGAGACGGTCGAATAAAGCGAAAAAGCGCCTTACATTTGTTCCGGCGCTTCGATGCCGAGGACCGCCAATCCCTGGGCCAACACGCGGCCGGTCAACTCGCATAACGCCAGGCGGCTGGACCGTTCGGGCTCCGACGCCTTGAGGACCGGGCAGATTTCGTAGAAGGCGGTGAAGCGGCCGGCCAGGTCGTAGAGGTAGTTGCAGAGGTAATTCGGGCGGTGCTCCCCGATCACCGCCTCCAGGACGAGCCCGAAATTGAGCAAGTGTTTCGCCAAGGCCACCTCGGCGGCGGTGGCCAGGACGAAAACCGGGAGGCGACCGGCCGAGATTCCACCCGGCGGCGGGGCGCCCGCGGCCGCGCCCTTGCGGAAGATACTGCGAATGCGGGTGTGGGCGTATTGGAGGTAGGGGGCCGTATTGCCATTCAAGGCGAGCATCTTGTCCCAACTGAATACGTAATCGCTCTGGCGGTTGGGCAGGAGATCGGCGTACTTCACCGCCCCCAGGCCGACCAGCCGCCCGATCTCGCGCCGCCGACCTTCGTCCAAGTCGGGGTTCTTCTCCGAGACCAATCGGAAGGCGCGCTCCTCGGCCTCGTCCAGGAGATCGGCCAGCTTGACATTCTCGCCGGAGCGCGTTTTGAACGGTTTGCCGTCCTCGGCCAGGATGGCGCCGAACCAGACATGGGCCAACCGACACCGGGCTTGAGGGTGCCACCGGTGGAAGATCGTGAAGAGCTGTTTGAAGTGGAGCTGTTGACGCGCGTCGGTGACGTAGATGATCTGGTCCGGATTCCAGGTCTGCAGACGGTAGGCCAGCGTCGCCAGGTCGGTGGTCATGTAGTTGGCCGCCCCGTCGCTCTTCTGGATCAGGGCCGGTTGCCCTTTGAGTTCCGGCACGTCGTCGAAGAACACGGCGATGGCGCCCTCGCTCGCGCGCGCCAGGCCCTGATCGCGCAAATCCCGGACCACCTCCTGCAGGCGGGGGTTGTAAAAACTCTCGCCCAGGGTGTGATCGAACCGGACCCCGAGCCGGCGGTAAATGGTATCAAACTGGTCCTGCGAGCGGTGGATCATCTCGTGCCAGATCGCCAGGTTTTCCGGGTCGCCCCGCTGGAGCTTGACCAGTTCCTGCCTGGCCCGTTCGAGCGTGGCCGGATCGGTCTCGCACGCGCGGTTGACCGCGATGTAGAGGCGCTCCATTTCGGCCAGGGGATCGGCGGCCAGGCCCGCCGGGTCCAACTGTTCCTTCCAACCGACCAGC
>JAGWYX010000934.1 GCA_018969165.1 Verrucomicrobiota bacterium | reverse complement strand
GGTCAAGGACCGCCAGTTTTTGGAGTTGGTGCCGACGGTGGTGCGGCACGCCCTGGAACAACTGGACCGCGAGCGGCGGCTGGCGGCGGCTGAGGAAGCGCTCAAACGGGAGCACGCTTTCATCTCCGCCGTGCTGGACACCGCCGGGGCGCTGGTCGTGGTGCTGGACCACCAGGGGCACGTGGTCCGATTCAATCGCGCCTGCGAACAGACCACCGGCTACCGCTTCGAGGAGGTCAAGGGCAAACCGTTCTGGGACCTGTTCATCGTCCCCGAGGAGCTGGAGACCGTCAAAGCGGTCTTCGCGCGCTTGGCGGCGGGGCATTTCCCCAGCCAACACGAGAATTATTGGCGCACCCGCGCCGGCCAGTTGCGTTCGATTACCTGGTCCAACACCGTCCTGCCCGGCCCACACGGCGCGGTGGACTACATCATCAGCACCGGGCTGGATGTCACCGACCGCAAGCGGCTCGAGCGCGAGATTCTCCAGATCAGCGAACTCGAGCAGCGCCGGATTGGCCAGGACCTGCATGATGGGCTCTGCCAGCATTTGGCCGGGATCGAGTTCATGAGCCAGGGACTCCAGCAAAAACTGGCCAGCAAATCCAAGACCGAGGCGGCCGGCGCGGCCGAGATCACCAAGCTGGTGCGGGAAGGCATCGCGCACACGCGGGATTTGGCGCGCGGCCTTTCACCGGTGGTGCTGGAATCCGAGGGACTGATGTCCGCCCTGCAGGAGCTGGCCGACCATACGGCCAAGCGGTTCCATGTCCAGTGCCGCTTCGCGTGCGAAGTGCCGGTTCTCGTGCCCGACAACGCCGTGGCGACTCACCTCTATCGGATCACCCAGGAAGCGGTCGGCAATGCCGTCAAACATGGCCGCGCCCGCCGGATCGAGATTCACCTCAGCGCCGGTCCCGACCGGTTGACGCTGGCGGTGAAGGACAACGGGGCGGGCCTGCCGGAGGCCTTGCCGCGGCCGGGCGGGATGGGCCTGCGCATCATGCAATACCGCGCCGGTATGATCGGCGCCGCGCTGACCATCCAGCGTTTGACGGAAGGCGGCACCGTAGTCGCCTGCGCCTGGAAGCGGCCCGCGGAACCACCTGCAAACCCATGAACCCCCACCCCCCTGGACCGAGCGGAAAAAAACGCACCCGCATTCTCGTGGTGGACGATCATCCCATCATGCGGCAGGGGCTCGCCCAGTTGATTGAACTCGAGCCGGACCTGACGGTCTGCGGCGAAGCCGAGAGCGCCAGCCACGCGCTGGCGGCGCTGGACTTGCGCCGGCCGGACCTGGTGCTGCTGGACATCTCACTCCCGGACAAGAACGGGTTGGAATTGATCAAGGACATCCAGGCGATCCGTCCCGGCTTGGCCGTGCTGGTCATCTCGATGCACGACGAGTCGCTCTATGCCGAGCGGGTACTGCGCGCCGGCGGCCGGGGCTACATCATGAAGCAGGAGGGCGGCAAGAAACTCATGCACGCCATCCGCCAGGTGTTGAGCGGTCAAATCTACGTCAGCGAAAAAATGTCCGCCAAGATTCTCGAGCTGTTCTCCGGTCACCGCTCCAAGGCCGCTCGCTCCCCGATCGAGGCCCTGACCGATCGCGAGTTCGAGGTGTTCCAGCTCATCGGCCAGGGCCAGGGCACCCGCCAGATCGCCCAACTCCTCCACCTCAGCCCCAAGACCGTCGAGGTCCATCGCGCCAACATCAAGGAAAAGCTCGCCCAACCCACCTCCACCGAGCTGATCCGCTTCGCCGTGCGCTGGACGGAATCCCAAGGGGCGCCGTAGCCCGCCCCGGCCAAGGCGGCGGCATGAAGCGGAAATCGAGACCCTGGTTTCTGGCCGGCATCACCCTGCTCGGCCTCCTCGGCGCGCAATGGTTGCTTACCTCGCGCCAACCGATGTACCGCGGCAAACCGATCAGTGTGTGGTTTGACGCCTACAGCGGATACCGGCCGGATCCGTTTGCCAAAGACAGATTCCCCTCAGTCGATGAGGCGAAGAAGGCCTTCGACGCCATGGGCACCAGCGCCGTGCCATTCCTGGTCGCAAAACTTCACCCGCACGATTCCGTCATT
>JAGWYX010000933.1 GCA_018969165.1 Verrucomicrobiota bacterium | reverse complement strand
AGCGCGCCCGGCCCGCCCGCATTGGTGACAATGGTCAGCCGCGGTCCGCGCGGGCGCGGCTGTTTGGCCAGGACCTCCGCCATGTCGAACAGTTCGGCGATCGTGTCCACGCGCAGTACTCCCACGCGCCGGAACGCCGCCTCGAGGACCTCGTCGCTGCCGGTCAGCGAACCGGTGTGCGAGGCCGCCGCCTTGGCCGCGGCCTGGCTGCGCCCTACCTTGATGACGATGATCGGCTTGGTCAGCGCCACCTCGCGCGCGGCCGACAGGAATGAGCGGGCGTCGCCGATGGTCTCCATGTAGATGACGATGCTCTTGGTGTTGGGGTCGTCACCCAGGTAATAAATCAGGTCGCCCCAACCCACATCGAGCATCGAGCCGATCGAGATGAACGTGCTGAACCCCACCCGCTCAAGCAGGCTCCAGTCGAGGATGGCCGCGCACAGGGCACCGCTCTGGCTGATGAAGCCGACATTGCCGGGCTGGGCCAGGCGCGAGACAAAGGTCGCGTTGAGCCCCGCCTGCGGCACCATCACGCCCAGGCAATTGGGGCCGATGATCCGCATCGCGCCGCGCCGGGCTTGCGCCAGGATTTGTTGCTCCAGCTCGGCCCCGGCGGGGCCGCATTCCTTGAACCCGGCCGAGATAATGATCGCCGCGGTGATCCCGGCATCCACGCACTCACCAATTACCCCGGGCACGGTCGTGGCCGGCGTGACAATGATCGCCAGGTCCGGTCGCGCTGGCAGGGCGCCGACAGTCGGGTAGGCCTTGACGCCCAGGATGGCCGGGCGTTTGGGATTCACCGGATACAGTGTGCCGGCGAACCGATCCGGCAGCAGGTTTTCCGCCAGCGTCCGGCCGACGCTGCCCGGGGCCTCGGTGGCGCCGACCAGCGCAATGGATTTGGGGGCGAAAATCTGGTCCAGCGGATTGGCGGCCGAGTGCGGGACATCGGCCGGCGGTTCCAGCGCGGGAGCGGTGGCGGTGCTCATGGGATCACCTTGGGAGGTTACCCCCGGCGGCTTGGGGGCAGGCTGGTTTGAAGCCGCAGGCCCGGCTTTCGCCGCGGAGGGTTGGGAGCGCGTCTGCACACTCATTTTTCGCTCTCAAAGCGTACGCGAAGCTCGCGGTCACACTCCCCAGATTTTGTCAAAGAAGCAACAATATTTGCCGCGGGCCCGGGTCGGCCCCAACCCGCAACGGCCGACCCTCAACCACCCACCACCGTCTCCGCCAGGTACGAGACGCCGGATTCGAGCTTGAGGATGTTTGTGGTGGTGACGCGCGCGATCTCGCCGAGGGCCTCGCGCGTCAGGAACGCCTGGTGGGCCGTGATCACGACGTTCGGGAAGGTCAACAGCCGGGTCAACTCGTCGTCCTGGAGCACTTCGCCCGAGTGGTCCTCGTAAAACAGGCCCTCCTCCTCCTCGTAAACATCCAACGCCACCCCGCCGAGGTGCCCTTGCTTGAGGCCGTCGATCAACGCCGTCGTGTCGATCAGTTTGCCGCGGCCAGTGTTGACGATGATCGCCCCGGGCTTCATCCGGGCGATGGTTTCGGCGCGCAGCAAGTGGTGGGTTTCCGGCGACAGCGGCACGTGCAGCGAGAGCACGTCGCTTGTCGCCAACAGGACCGAGAAATCCACGTACGCGATCCCGTATCGGGCCGCCCAGTCCGGCGCCGGGAACGGATCGTAAGCCAGCACGCGGGCCTCGAACCCGCGGAAGATTTGCGCGGCGACCCGGCCGATCTTGCCGGTGCCGATAATGCCGACGGTCTTGCCGGCGAGGTCGAACCCGACGAGGCCGGTGAGCGAGAAGTTGTGCTCGCGCACGCGGTTGTAAGCCCGGTGGATTTTGCGGTTCAATGTCAGCAGCAATCCGACGGTGTGCTCGGCGACCGCGTGGGGTGAGTAGGCCGGCACGCGGGTCACCACCAGCTTCAAGGCCTTGGCCGCCGCCATATCCACGTTGTTGAACCCGGCGCAGCGAAGGGCGACCAGCTTGACGCCCAGGCGCGCCAGCGTGTCCAGACAGGCGGCATCCGCCCGGTCGTTGACGAATATGCAGACGGCCCGGACGCCCTGGGCGG
>JAGWYX010000050.1 GCA_018969165.1 Verrucomicrobiota bacterium | reverse complement strand
GAGGATACCCTCCTACCCGCACGCCTAGCCCCAGGGCAAATTGGCCGCTGGCAAACTGTATTCTCTCCCAGGGTCTGGTCAGTAAGTCGGCTCTGATCGCCTCTGGCCAAAGCGTGAGCGGACTCACGTCCGCTGCTGCGTGGACTGTCGAGCGCCCCAAAAACCGGCCACCAGCAGGGGTTGCCCTACTCGTAGAGGATGGGATGCTTGCGCCAGTCCTTGTTCCGATCATGCCCGTACTCCAGCACCCGTGGGCGGCGCTCGCGCAGGCGCACCGACTCGATCCCGAGGTAATAGCCTTGCGAGGCGGGATTCCTACCGACGCATTCCAACCGAAGTTGGTAGCGGCCCGCGTCGGGCCAGAAATCCAACAGGTGAAACTCGCGGGTGTCGATGGCAGCGCTGTAAAGGTCGATCGGCTCGCCGAGTTTGACGCCGTCCAGATACGCCTGGTAGCGGCCGAAGTCGTATGAAGTCGTCAGGTTCAGCAGCAGCCGCAGGGGTTCCTTCGTTTTGACTTCAAATGGGATTTCGAGCCAGGCTCCCTCGGCTGCTTTTGGCATGTAAAGGACCTGCGGGCCGTCGTAGAAGTCAAGTTGCTGCTGAGTGACTTCGCCTGCCCCATGATGGGATGCGTCGGCGTAATCCCGCGCGTAAGTGGTGACGCGTTCGAGACTCGGCAATTTGCGATCACGGGCTTCCGGAGCACGCGCGGTAAAGGTCGGTGTGCCGGTCTGGTACCAGAAGGCCACGCTGGAGTAATCGTCCTGGCGCTCATTCCAACTGGTCGATTTGTAATTCGGCGTCTCGTCGGGAGCGATCCAACCGAAATGTTCGATGCTGACCCGGATGCCGGTGTTGAACACGATCGGATCGTTCAGGTGCCACCGGTAGGCGCTGGCGTGCTGGCCGACAATCCCCCACTGGTCGAAATACGGCGCACCGAAGTAAGGCGTGTTGGCTTTCTTGAGCCCCCAGGCCATCAGAAAATAATCCTCGGTGCCGGTCCCCCAAATTGACGGCTTCGCCTCGCCATCGATGTAAATCTTCTCGTCGCCTTCGCCGAACCAGGACGGACTGCGCGTGCGCACGGCCAATACGGTGCCGACGTAGTGGCCCTTGCCCCGGGTGTCGAGGATCAGGTAATCCTTGCCGTGCTGCACCGGGTATTCCTGCCGGTATTGCGCGTAGAAATAGGGCGTGTCCTTCGGCAGCCGCCGCTTCTGGATCCAATCAATGTTGTAATAGAGCAGGCTGATCGGCTTGTCGCCCTGGTTGAGAATTTCGATCCGGGCCGATTTCCGGAACGGCATTCGCCAGAAACAATTGTAGGCGTTGCCGCTCTGGACGATCACCGGCAGGCTGACGACCTCATCGCGGCGGCCGAAGCAGTTGGCAAAAAAATCGCCCACCGGCGCCTCGACCCCTGGCCGCGGGTTGCCGTCCCAGTAAATCCGCAGCAGCATCTCCTGGTGGTTGGCGGAGCCTTTGGGCGCCCATGCCTGCGGCTCGGGCCCGAGGAACGTCAGCCACAGGTGCGTGATGACGCCCGGCCCCTTGGCGTCGAGCAGGACATGGGTCTGCCCCGGCGGGACGCGGAAGTTGTCCCGGTTGCTCTTCTCGTCGTAATCCCCCTTGGGATCGGCATTCGGATCGTATTTGCCGTCACGGCCTTCGCGAAAGGTCGAGCTGGCACGCATGCTGCGGCCTTCCTGCGGTCGGGCCAGGTCGTCCAGGAGACCGGCTGGGAGTCGGAACGCCAGGCTCAGAACCAGGAGCAAACCGTGCAAGGCAGAGGCCGCGGGAAGGGATTTCATGCCCTGGCCATAACCGAGCGGCGGTGGCTTGGCAACTCCGAATCAGCGGATGTTTTGCATCTCGGCAAAGTCATGCCACCGCATATCGCCCTGGGAAATGTTGCGATACCAGTGGTGCATGCGGGCGCTGCCCTTGTCCGGGATGAAGGCCTGCAAATTCCCGTCATTCGGCGTGCCGGTCACCGCGAAGTCCCCGGCCACCTTGACGATGATCGTCCCCTCGGTTTCGCCAACCTTGGCGTGACCGAGCACTTTAAAGACGCTGAAAGCGCCATCGGGAAAAACCTCGTGCCACGTATCGGCATCAATCCGTTTCCAAACGTGGATTCCGTTAGGCCGAGGGAATTCGTAAGAACGCGGCTCTCGGCGATCACGTTCACTGGCCGTGAGCAGGGTGATGGTCTCCGGCAGCCTCCGGCGGAGCACCGCCAAATCGAATTGCCCATCTTCAGGCGTTCCGAGCTGAGGTCCGCGCGCCAAACGCGCACCCGGGATTGAACGCTGCGGACGCCGTCCCCTGCCCCGCTCGGCAACCGCCGTGCCCGTCCCGGCTCTGGTGGGCACAAAGACACTGTTGCCGGCCGCCAACCAGTCTTTCCGCGCGCTCCGCCCCGCAGGCGTCTCCTCGAGACTCACGGTTTCGGTCGCATTGGTCTCTGTCCGAGGATTGCCGCGCGTCAGGCGGATATGAGTCAAGTCGGCGTCGGGTGTCGGCTTGACCTGTTTCACGGCCCAAGAAAGACGGATGCGCCGTCCCGCCGGGAGCCGCAGCAGCGTCTGTTGGACTTCACCTTGGAAGACCGCCACGGGCCCGTCCCAGGCCCCGTGCTGGCGCAGTAATTCGACGATTGTCGCTCCCGCGGTTTCCACGCGCTTGACGGTGCGGTCGTAATCGTAACCTTGCTCGCGGCACCATTGCGCCGGGCTTATCCCCGACGTGCTGGAGGTCTTGCTGAACGCGCCGTAGTCGTATTCCCAAGGAACAGACCCGGCGGCCATCGCCTCGGCGACCTGGAGCAGAGAACCCGGTTCCCAATCGGCCGGTTGCGCGGCGATGTTCACCTCGGGACGGTAGGCCAGCAACAGGCGGACCATCTGGGGGTCGGCCGCGCTGACCGCGCGGAACAGCGCGGTGCGCCCCTGGTCGTCTCGAGCATTGATGTTGGCGCCGTGCTCGAGCAGGAGTTTGACGAGGGTGGGTTGAGGGCTATGCAGGGCGTCGAGCAACGGGGTGCTGCCGTCGTTGGCCCTGGCATTCACATCGGCCCCCCGGGCGAGCAGCAGGGTTGCCAGGTTTGGGTCGCCGCTGAGGCCTTGGCCGCCCGCGGCGCAATGCAGCGCGGTCCGCCCGAGGCCGTCGGTCGCGTTGACCTCGGCCTGGCTGGCCAGGAGTAATCTTACCATGCCGACCTCCCGACGCTCGACGGCCAGGTTGAGCAACGGTGCGGTTTGGGGAGCCGGCAGTCGAGCGCCGGCGGCCGCGGCGCGCTCGATGCCAATCGTGGCATTCACATTAGCCTTAAACCGCAACAGGAGTTTTGCCAGGTCCAGAGCCACCTGGTGCCGCATCCCCCAACGCACGTCGGAACTGAAATTCAGGTTCAACCAGCCCACGTTCGGTTCGATGACCAACGCCAGCGGCGTCCACCGGCCTCGACCCCATAATGTGACCTCCACATCGGGATCAGCACCGTGCTCGAGCAACAACCGGGCGAGGTCCAATCGCAGAGACTTGGCGGCGACCGCCAGTGGTGTTGCGGTCTCCTCGCGCGGCCGCTCCCCTTTGCTGGGGGGCACGTTTCCCCATATCCGGTAAAGGATATTGGGATTGGCCTGGTGCTCGAGAAGCAAGCCAGCCAGCCCCACCGAGCCGCGCTCCACGACGTCACACAGCACCGTCTTGCCGTCGCTGGTCTGGGCGTTCACGTCAACGCCCCGTTCCACCAGCAGGGCGAAGAGGGCTTTGTGCCGTTCGGCTGTGACGACCCGGTCGCCTCGCCGAGTGGCCGGGTTCGGGCCGCTTTCCAGGACGTGCAAGAGGCTCAAGCCGTGGTAATCCCTCACCCGGACCTCGGCGCCGTGAGCCAACAACAATCCGACCAACTCCGAGTCCTGATTCTTGACGGCGTGGAACAGCGGCGTCCAGCCGTTCCGGTCAGGCGTATCGACATTAGCTCGATGCGCCAGCAGCAATCGCGCGATGCCAAGCCGGTCCTGCTCCGCCGCTCGGGTAAGCGCCGTTGCGCCGAGGTAGGATTTGACGTTCGGATTCGCTCCGTGGTCCAGGAGCAATTGCACCAAGTTCGACGATCCTGCGGCCGCCGCGTCGGCCAGCACCGTGCTGCCATAGTTGTCCCGCAGGTTGGGATCGGCGCCGTGCGCCAAGAGCAATTCGGCAAAGGCCAGTGGTTCCTGGAGTAACCCGACGTAAAACAGCGGCGTGCCGAGGTTGTCTCGAACATTGACGTCCGCGCCGCGTTCGACGAGCAGCTTGGCCAGTGCCAAGGATTTGCTGAACGAAACCGAGGCGATCAGCGGGGTCTGACCTTCCCAACCCTGGAGGTTGACTTTGGCTCCGTGGTCCAGCAGCAGGCGGGCCATTTCCAAGTCACCACCTTCCGCGGCGAGGAGGAGCGGCGAAATGCCGCGCTTGCGGGATCGGAACGCGCCCGCGGCGTTTGGATCCGCACCCTTCGCCAGCAATAGCCGCGCCGTTTCCACGAAATCCTTGTCCACCGCGTAAAACAGCGGCGTCGCACCGCCGGTATCCCTTGCGTTCACGTCGGCGCCATGCGTCAGCAGCTCTTGCGCGATCGCCCGAAAACCCCGCGCCGCGGCCAGATGCAGCGGCGTTGATCGGTTGGTGTCCCCGACATTGGCGCGCGCGCCGTGCGCGAGCAAAACCTCGACGACACCTTTGAAACCGAGGTCGGCCGCCACGTGCAAGGGGGTAAATCCGTCCCAGAGCGGCACGCCCCAGGGACCACTCAAGGCCCGCCCCAAGGTGTTGGGCGCGACGACCAGGCTGGGATTGCGGTTGGTATTGACGTCGATGGCGACGTTCATGTCCGCATGGTGCGCCAGTAGCAACTCGACCACCGCCGGGTGACCGTGCTCGGCTGCCAGCAGCAATGGCGTCAGTTGCCCCGGCGCCCCCGTGCCGTCCGGCTTCGCCCCGTGGTCCAAAATTAACTCGGCCGCCGCCAGTTGGCCGTTCTCGGCCGCGGCTTGCAGCGGCGTGCGTCCGTCGAAACCGGGGCCGTTCACCAGGTCCGGACTGTCCTTGAGCAAGGCAATGAGCCGTTGCAGTTCCCTGGCCTCGGCTGCTTCAGCCGGCTGATACGTCCGCCCATCGGCAAGCGTCGGCGGCGGGGCTTCGGTGTCGGACACGGGTGGTTTCCGCGCGGTCTGCCGGGACGGGACGATGGTCCCCTCTCCGGCCCAGGAGCGGCACCCAGCAAACCAGTCGGCCGCCTCGGTCACGACCGCCACCGCCAGCAGCAGGACCCAGAACCGCCGCTGCCACGGAGACCAGCGGGACCTCCAGGGCAGGAGAAAAGGCAAGCCTCCCGTGACCTGTATCAATTTGTTTCGGGCGTGTGCACTCATGCACCAGCGCTGGAATCCGGGATTCCTTCACCAAGGCGCTCCGCCGCCACGTCCATAAACCGGCCGAGACCTGTGGCGAGTTGCTCGCCGCCATCGAGAACGACCCGCCGCCGAAGGCGGACTTGAACCTTCTCGGCCGAATCGTCAAGCACCGCGCGCAAGGCGTCGATGGAGCGCGACCTCTCGACGAGTCGGCTTCGGCAGCCCTCGAACCCGAGCCCGAAACCGCGTCGTGAGTTCAATCTCGAACATCGACCTCGAGGTTTCCGGAGTAGCGCCGCACTTTTCGCTTCGCGCGTTCCCGCGCGATTTCACGATCCATGTTCTTTGTCCACTGTTCGAGTTCCGCGGGGGCGAGGGCATACTCCCGCAGGGCGTATTCGGCGCACTGGATCTCGACCGGCAGGAGCGCAATCACCTGGTTGCCGCACAGGATGCCGATCTCTTCACCGGCCGCAGCCCGTTTGAGCCAGGAGGTCAGGTTCGCGCGCGCTTCGGTAGGAGAAAGCGTCTTTAGATCGACGATAATACGACCATAACCCGAGCGCGTCAATCCCGCTGTCCAACCGAGCCGCATTTCTCATTTTGGACCGGAGCGCGGTCCTGTGAGCCGCAGCACCGCCGCTGCGGGTCGCCGACCCGCGCTCCCAAATCGCTGGCGACCAAGGGAGAGCGCTTGACTCCAATCGGGTGTTGGCGGCCGACCGACCAGCGGCCGACGCGGCCTAAACGCCGCGCTCCGCTGTCCGGCCCTGGGAGGGGCCTTAGAGTGACCACCCCTTCCGATAGTAATACTGGAGGTAATCGTCGGCTTCGGGGCAGTTGGTCGCCCGCAGGCTCTTCGCGTCCCATTCGAGCTTGCGACCCATCCGGTAGGCCACGTTGCCCAGCAACGCCGCCTCGGTCAGCGGGCCCGAGTAGTCGAAGTTGCACGTGGTCGGGCCGCCCGTCTTGCAGGCTTGCACCCATTCGCGATGGTGCCCGATCGAGTTCGGAATGAAGGGCGGCGGGGGCACGAACCCGGCGAAATCCTGTTCCGGCAGCAGCTTGTGCCGACCGTAGTCGGCCAGCAACTGGCCTTTGGCGCCGACGAACAGCACGCCGCTGCCCCATTGGTGGTGCTGTTCGGCCGTGATCAGCTCCGGATACTTGCCACCGTGATACCACGTCAGCCTCACCGGGGGCTGCGCGCCGCGCGCCGGATGCTCGTAACGCACGATCAGCCACGGCGGCGGCGACTCGAGCTCGACCGGCGGGCCGTCGATCGGCTCGACGCTGGTCGGATAGCGCAATCCCAACGCCCAGTGCGGCAGGTCCATGTAATGACAGCCGAAGTCGGCCATCGTGCCGCCGCCGAACGCCCACCAGTTGCGCCACTTGAACGGCACGTACTCCGGGCTGTAGGGACGATAGCCTACCGGCCCCAGCCATAGATCGTAGTGGATATTCGGCGGCACCGGCGGTGTCCCGGTCGGCAACGGCAACCCGCCATAGACCGCGGACACCCACACGTGGACCTCGCGCACGGGACCGATGGCCCCGCTCTGGATCAACTCGACGACGCGCCGGTAATTGTTCCCGGCATGGATCTGCGTGCCGATTTGCGTGACCCGTTTGTGCTTGCGCGCAGTCTCCGTCACCACGCGCGCCTCGACCACCGTGTGCGTGAGCGGCTTCTCGCAATACACATGCCGTCCGCTCTTGAGTGCCGCCACCGAGGCGACGGCATGGGTGTGGTCCGGGATCCCGACCACGATGGCGTCGATGCCGCGCTGGTCGATCAACCGCCGGAAATCGTTGTAGGTCCGGGCGCCGGGAAATTTCTGCCCGGCCGCCGCCAGGTTCCGGTCGTCGATGTCGCACAGGGCAACGATGTTCGCCTCGCCGGTGTTGGCTACTTCGTGGAGGTCATCCCCGCCGCGCCCGGCGACGCCGATGACGCCGACATCGAGTTTCTCGTTCGGCGAGAGCCGGCGGGCGTTAGCCCGGTAACTGCCGAGGCTGACGACGGCGGCGGTGAGGGCGGATCGGGTGAGAAACTGGCGGCGGGTGATCGGTGGGTTCATAGGCAAATCGGTGAAGCGAGCCTTACGCGCCGGCGCGCGGTTGACAAGAAAATTGGCTTGCGCGGCCGGCAGATTCGGTCGATTGTTTCGGCGGTTAATTCAAGCTTATGCAGACTGCATCCGATCGCGACCCGACCCAGGCCCCGCTCGAACACCTCGAGGAATGGGAGGACTTTCTCAAGACCCGCTACCCGGAGAACGCGGTGGCACCGGCCGCGCAGGCCTTTCAGGCCGTGGATCCGAACAAGCAGCAGGAGCAGTTCCGGAATTACGAGGCCGACGCCCGGCCCACGGTGCGCGAGTTCTACCGGCTCAACCACCGTCACCAGACCTACGATTTTGTCCAGGGCAAGAAGCGCGAGTTCTTGGGGTTAAGCCGGCGCCGGATGAGCGTTTGGGAGGCGATCGAGTTTCTGAACACCCTGGTGGACGACAGCGATCCGGACACCGACCTGTCGCAGCTCGAGCACCTGCTGCAGACGGCCGAGCAAATCCGCCGGGACGGCCATCCGCGCTGGTTCATCCTGGCCGGCCTGGTGCATGACCTCGGCAAAATCCTGTGCCTCTTCGGCGAACCCCAGTGGGCGGTCGTCGGCGACACCTTCCCCGTCGGTTGCGCGTATTCGGACAAGATCGTGTTTCACGGGTTCTTCGCGGATAACCCGGACAGCCGGAACGCGGATTACCAGACCCGGCTGGGGGTATATGCAGCAGGTTGCGGCCTGGACCAGGTCCACCTTTCCTGGGGTCACGACGAGTATATTTATCACGTGATGAAGGATTACCTGCCGGAGGAGGCCCTTTACATGCTGCGCTTTCACTCATTCTATCCGGCGCACCGGGAAGGCGACTACACCTGGCTGATGAACGACAAGGACAAGAAGATGTTCGATTGGGTCCGCGCATTCAACCCATACGATCTCTACACCAAGAGCCACCAGCGGCCGGACGTGAAGGCACTCCGACCGTTTTACGAGGATCTGATCTCCGAATACCTGCCGGCCACGCTGAAGTGGTGAGGGTTATCGGCGTCCTGTCGGGCTGGCTTCCCAGCCTGCCGGTGAGGGCGGCTTCCAAACGCCCGGCCGGTGCCCTAGGCGAACCGTTACCGAAAATCAGAGGTGCCGGATTCGGCTCCGGTACTTTTCGAGCAACACGTCGTTGTGGGAATCGCCGTTGGTGTTGCTGCTGATGTAAATCTCCGGCGTAAACCCGCAAGCCAGCGCGTGCTCCATCCCGCCCACGATGATCAGATTCACGATCAACGCGCCGGTGATCGTCGAGGTTGGCCCCACCTGCCCCGGCAGGCCCGCCAGCGCCACGCACGCGTCCCCGGACTCGGCGCCGTTGTCGATCACCACGTCGGCGACGTCCCCGAGCTTCTTGCCCGACGAATGACGGGAGGGCCAGGCCTGGCTCTGTTTCTGGCTGGTTACCGCGATTACCTTCAAGCCGCGGGCGCGGGCGCCAAGGGCCAACTCGACCGGCACGGCATTGCGGCCCGAATTGGAGGCGACGATCAGCACATCGCCGGCCGCGACTGGATACTGCGCGAGCAGGCGTTGGGCGTAGCCCTCGCGGCGTTCGAGATGCGTCGCGTCGATCGCATGGTCGTGGAGCATCAATCGCGGGTCCAGGATCGGCACGCCTCGGGCCAGGCCGCCGGCGCGGTAGAAGATCTCCTCGGCCAGCAGATGCGAATGGCCCGTACCAAAGGCATAAAGCCAATGCCCGGCCGCCAGGGCGTCACCGAGCAGGGTCCCGGCGCGCTCGATCCCGGCCCACTGCGTGGCCTGGAGGTGCCGCATTTGTTCCTGAACCCGCGCGAAATATTGCTCCATCGCGGTCATGGCGGAGTGGCGGTGTGGTCGGAGGCTGCGGCCGGGCATCGAGGGAACTAATTCAATTTCTGAGACGCCGCAGCGCGGGCCCTGGCCATGATCGGTTCGAGTTCGACGGGGATTCCCCCCTGTCGTTTGCTTGCATCAGCCGCTTCCATGAACGCAAAAATCTCCAACGTCTCCTCGGCCGTCACCGGCGGCTGTCGGGTGCGAAAGAACTTGCCGATCTCGCGGCAAAGCTCCTCGTAGCCGCCCTCTTTGCCCGCAAAGGCGATGCCCTTGGTCCCGAAGGCGACGGCGCCGAACTCCTCCTTGTTCCGGCGCAAGCCACGATAGACCCCCACTCTCCCTCCCTTCCATACGCCGCTAATCACGTCGGCGTCCCGCGCCTGGACTCGTGCCACGGTTTGGCACCCGGTGCCCATGAGGGTGTAGAGCGCTTCGATGCCGTGGATGCCGTAGAAGAACATGTCGGGCGTGCCCGGCTGGTAGGAGCACGGTCCCCAGGTGTCTGCCCCCGCAATGGTACCGAGTCTTTCGTTTGTCAACAGTTCGCGGATGCCGGGGCTGAATCGGAGCGAGGAACTCGAGAAACAAGGCACGTGGCGCCGCTTGGCCAGTTCGTAGATGGCAAGCGCATCGGCCAGCGAGCCGGCCACCGGTTTGTCGATGAACAGCGGTTTGCCCGCCTTGATCACCGGGGTTGCTTCTTGCAGATGAATCCGCCCGTCCACGCTCTCCAGCAGGACCACATCCACCGTGTCCAGCAGGGCGGGAATCGTATCGACGATTTCAATCCCCATATGGCGCAGTTGCTCGGTGAAGCCCTTGACCCGGTTGCGGCTGTCGGGCAGGTCCGTGCCGCCGGGATAGCCGGCCACGATCCGGATGACCGCCAAATCACCGGTGGCGTTCGGGTTGTTGAAAATCCTGGCAAACGCCGGCACGTGCGAGGTGTCCAGCCCGATCATGCCGGCGCGCAGCGGCGCCGGCCCCGCGGCCAGGACACCCGCGACGTCGGCGGCCAAGGCGATGGCGAGAGCGAGGTGGAACCAGTGGTTGCGCCCGGAGCAGAATGAGGGATTCATGAGTGGCCGTAGTCTTAAACGATTCGAGTCCCCGTGGCAACCCGGGATCGCGGGCCTTGGCGCGCCGGTTCGAGCTGACAAACCCCGTCCGAAATCAGCCCCGCCGGGATTTTGCGCGAGACGAAACGGAGGAGGCTCGCGACATGAACAAATGCTCCGAAGCAAGGCGCGCGCGCGTCTCGCCTTCGATCCCTGAACCGGCGTCCGGCGAGACGCCGAACGCAGCAGGCGGGACACCCGCGCTCCCCAAAATCAGAACTGCTGCCCGACGCCGGTCTTTGCTGGAATACCCGCCGGGAATGGGGTATGAACGGGTCCGCCCTGCCTGGTCGCAGCGCGGGCTGAAGCCTGTCATGCCAGAAGACACTGCCGAAACCGAGTTGGTCCGCCGCGCCAAGGCCGGCGAATTGGCGGCTTTCGAGACGCTGGTCGCCCAACACGAGCGGGTGATCTACACCGTGGCCCGGCGCATCACGGGTAGCGCGCAGGACGCCGAGGACGTCACCCAGCAAACTTTCCTGAGCGCGATGGAGCACCTGAACGGTTTTCGCGGAGCCGCCAGCTTGGCCACCTGGCTGCGAC
>JAGWYX010000932.1 GCA_018969165.1 Verrucomicrobiota bacterium | reverse complement strand
ACCGCCAGCAAGTGCTCGTCTTCGAACAGGACGCAGGGAACCGTTTCGTTCACCAGAAATGCCAGGCCCCGCGACCGACGACCCACAGGCCCAGCAGGAGGTTGGTCACCGCGTGCGCCGTCATGGCGTCGCCGAGTCGTTTCTTGCCGCAGACCAGGCCTTGATACCCCACCCCCGCCAGGATTCCCGCCAGCCACTCGAAATGCGCAAAACCGAATATGACCGAGGTCACCACGAACGGGAACCAGCGCCACTCGCCGAGCGCCACCTCCTCGAACCGGGGCCGGGCCGCGTAACGATACAGGAAGGACCGGTAGAAAACTTCTTCGAGCGGCGGCACAACCAGGGTCGATCCCACGACACGCACGAGGATAAAACCGCTGGCGGCCGCCGACCCGGGCCCGAACTCGGCCAGCGGATTCCATGCGGCACTTCCCTTCGACCAACGGGGATAAAACGGGTCCAGTCCAACCCAAATCGCGAATACGCCAACGCCGACCGCGATCGCCGGCCAACTGAAGGCCCACCGCATCTCGGTGATGACCGGCCGCAGCCGCCAAATCAACAGCGCTCCCACGAGGGTCTTGAGGAGATACAACCAATACAGCCCGACGCCGCCGCTCCAGCCCTGGCAGAAGGTCAGCCCGACAAAAATGAGGAACGGCGCGACGCGGACGGCGGTGGGCGATTTTACGAACGGGATCAAGGCCGAGCACATCGGGGAGAGGAGGCGTCCTTCCTTGCCCGGTAGCAGCCGACCTGAGTCGGCTCCAATTCTTTGGCGATCAGATGGAGCGGACGGACGCCCGCTGCTACCCGGTTCATGGGGCCCCATGATTCCTCGAATGGGCATCGGGACCATGAACCCGGTAGGGCGGCCCTGCCGCGCCGCCCACCATTGGCCTCAGCGCGGGACAAATCACGGCAGCCGCAATTCCCGTTTCTCGCCCTGAAACTCGACGGTGACACTTTGCCGCTCGATGTCGATAACCCGGGCGCCCTCGATTTCGTCGCCTTTGAAAACCGTCTGGTTGTCGATCATCACCGACGGGTTGTGGAGGCGATAGAAGATGCCCTGCAATTTCAAGTCCGGGAACTGCGGCTTGGGCGGTGGGGCGGTGACGACCGCGGAGGTTGGATTCGCCGGCGCGGGCGCCGCGGCGGGAGCCGTTGGGGACACCGGGCTGGGGGTCGGTGCCGCCGCCGGGCTCGCCGTGGTGGCAACACGTTCGGGTCGGGCGACGGGACGGACGACCAGGTTGGTATTGACCTGTATTTCGGTCGGCAAATTCAAGTGGGGCGGGGCGGACGCCTCTCTGGCCAGTCCCTTCCCGGAGGTTGCGCCCTCACTGTCGGCAGGCGCCGAGGCTCGGGTGGCGGCCGATGGGTCCGGCGAACCGGCGTTGGGCCCGGCTTGGGACCATTTCCAGAAGCTGAATCCGGCCAGAGCCAGGATTACCACCCCCACCGCCGGCGCCAGCCACGCCCGGGACGCCGCTGCCGCCGCCTGCGAATAATCGACCGGCTGGAGCGGTGTGACCGGGGCGGGGGCGGGCCGCGGTCCGGCGTCGCGTTCCTTCTGCGACTGACTGGCTCGCTTGAGAGCGTCGTTAATGAGGCTCATACGTCAATCTTTCCTTCCAGTTCACGGATCGCCAGGCCGACCATGGCGTAATCGATCCGCTCGCGCTGTTGAACATAACCGGCCAGCAGGCACTTGTCACAGACCGAGTTGACCAGACGCGGCACCCCGGCGCTGTAACGATGGATGCGCCACAACGCCCCTTCGGTAAAATAGGGGGCGCCTTGCGCCCCCGAAACCTGGAGGCGATGCTGAATATATTGGCCCACCTCCCAGCGCTTGAGCGGGCGCAAATGGTAGCGGACCGTGATCCGCTGGCGCAACTGGCGCAGGCGATGGTCGTTGAGCCGGTCGCGAAACTCCGGCTGGCCCAGCAGCACGATCTGAAGCAGCTTGCGGTCGTCCGTCTCGAGGTTGGACAGCAGGCGCACCTGCTCGAGGAGTTCATTGGTCAGGTCCTGCGCCTCGTCGATAATCAGGACCGCGTCGTGGCCCTTCTCGACTTGCTGCAGCAA
>JAGWYX010000931.1 GCA_018969165.1 Verrucomicrobiota bacterium | reverse complement strand
GTAAGTGCGGAGGCGCGCGATCACCTCCTGCCCGACGTAGCAGCCCTTGCTGTAACTGATCCCGCGTCCCTCGATGCCCGCCTCCGGCGCCAGGTTCGACGCGTCCATGTCCACCCCGAACCGCGGCCGGCCGGCCTCGACCCGAGCAATCTCCAGCGCCTGCCAGCCGCAGAGCCGCCCGCCGATCGCCCCGGTGGCGATCATGAGCTGGTGCAACGCCGCGGCCAGGGTTGCCTCCGGCACGAACAAGTCGTACCCGGCACTTCCGGTCCGTGGCTGGTTCGCCAGGTAAAGTTCTCCCAGGACCGCATGTTTCACCGTGGCGAAATGTCCAGGATGCCCGGGCAGCGTGAGGCCCGGCTCGAGCCGCCGCACAACGGCCTCGGCGCTTGGACCCTGAACGCTGAGCAGACCGTAATGCGGGGCGGCATCGACGATCTGCACATCATCGGCGACCAGGTACCGCTCCAGGCGTTGGCGGACCGCGTCGCCAAGCCCGGGCTCGACATCCAGCAACAACTCGTGCTCCAGGCAGTAAATGTTCAGGTCGCTTTCGATCCGGCCCTTGGCGGTGACCAGCGCGGCGTAGCAACCCTGGCCGACGACCAGGTCCTTGACGTTGTTGGTGACCTGGCCGTTCAAGAAACGCTGCCGGTCCGGACCCGTGAGGCAAAGCCGGCCGCGAAAACTCAAGTCCAGCACCCCGGCGGTGTCGCCCAGGGCCGCATGCTCGGCCAGCGGCTCGCCGTAATGCGCGACGGCCTCCAGTCCGTTGACCGCGCAGAACCGGGCATTGCCGCCCGCATGTAATTCGTGCAAGCCCAGCGGTTTCATCTCAAACAATGGCCAGCCCGGTACCAGGATCGAAAAAGTGCGCGCGTTCCATGTCGAAACTGAGCGTCATCCGCGCCGGAATTTCCGATCGGCCTCGAGGGGGAACGCGGGCGACAAACGTATGCGCCGCGCTGGCCAGATGCAGATAAGTCTCGGCGCCCAGCGGTTCGGCCGCTTGCACGCGCGCTTCAACCGATTCGCCGCCGGCCGGCACGGTGCGCTCGCCGATGGCCTCGGGGCGCAAGCCGAAGACGACCGGTTTACCCGCAAAACCTGCCAAGGCCCCGGCCAGCGCCGGCGGCAAACGCACGACCAACCCGGGCGGCGCCTGCGTTTCCCCCAACTCCCGGAACTGGAGCGTCCCGTTGTCGCGCGCCAGCGCCCCGCGGAAGAGATTCATCGGCGGCGAGCCGATGAAGCCGGCGACGAACAGGTTGGCCGGCCGCTGATAGAGCGTGAGGGGATCAGCAACCTGCTGGATGCGGCCTTGGTGCAGGACCGCGATTCGGTCCCCCAGGGTCATCGCCTCGACCTGGTCATGCGTGACGTAGAGCATGGTCGCCCGAAGCCGCTGGTGCAACTGGGCAAGCTCGATGCGCAATTGGGCGCGCATGGGCGGATCGAGATTCGACAACGGCTCGTCGAACAGGAACAACTTCGGCTGCCGGACCAACGCGCGTCCGACGGCCACCCGCTGGCGTTCTCCGCCCGACAGCGCCGCCGGCAGGCGATCCAGCATCGCTGTCAGTCCCAGCATCGCCGCCGCTTCCCGGACACGCGTCGTGATGCGGGCGGACGGGACCTTGCGCAATTTCAGCGCGAATCCGAGATTCTCAGCGACCGTCAGGTGGGGATAAAGGGCGTGGTGCTGGAACACCATGGCGATGTCGCGGTCCTTGGCCTCCACGTCGTTCACGACGGCGCCGTCGATCGAGATTTGCCCTTCGGTGACTTCTTCGAGCCCGGCAATTAGCCGCAGGGTGGTGGATTTGCCACTGCCCGAAGGCCCCACCAACACCAGCAGCTCCTCCGCCGCGAGCGCCAGGGCGAGACGGTCCACGGCACGCACCGTCGCGCCGCCCGGCGCCCGGTAGTCTTTGCTCACGTTGTCCAGAACCACGCGTGCCACGGGTTGGAGTCTCGAAAGCCGGTCCCCGAAAGTCCAGTGTGGAATGACGTGCGGCAGGTTCGAAAGCCGAGGGCCGAAAAACCGAAGGAAGGCCGAAGCCCGAGACCCGATCCTACGAACCGGTGCACTCCGAGACGC
>JAGWYX010000049.1 GCA_018969165.1 Verrucomicrobiota bacterium | reverse complement strand
CAAACCGAAATTCGTTGTGCATCGACCAGCGCCGCTCCGAGTTGCTGGTATGGATACCCACCCCCCACACTGTTCAGCATGATGAACGGGATTTTGGAATGGACAAGCCGGTATCCAACTCGGATTGATCGCACAGGTCATCAGGCGGGCGCAAAAGCGCAAGCGCCGTGGGTTCTCGACTGGCAGTTTGAGGAGAAAAACCTGTCCCTTTTTGGATCGCAGCGGGCATGTTAAGGTAAAAACTGATGCCTATGACGGATTGGGAACTGTTACAAGCCTACGCCCATCAGCGATCCGAACAAGCCTTTGCCACCCTGATGCAACGCCACTTGGCCTTGGTTTATTCGGCCGCGTTGCGGCAGGTTGTCGATCCAGCCCTGGCCGAAGACATCAGCCAGGCCGTTTTCGTGCTGTTGGCTCGCAAGGCGGGCAGTTTGCCGCCATCCGCCGTTTTGTGTGGTTGGTTATTCCGCACCACCCGGTTCGTCGCCAGGGCGGCAATGCGGACCGAGCAACGTTATCGGCGACGGCAACAGGAGGCGGTTGCTATGCAGATGCAGGAAGGAACCGAGGTTGGCTGGGAAAAAATTGCTCCGGTGCTGGACGAGGCCGTCATGCGGCTGCCGGAGATGGACCGCACTGCGGTGTTACTCCGATACTTCGAGCGAAAGAGCTTCCAAGATGTGGGTTTAGATTTGGGAATCACTGAAGAGGCGGCCAAAAAACGAGTTGCGCGCGCCCTGGACCGGTTAAGGGGATTTTTCCATCGGCACCACCAGGTGTCGTCGGCCATGGTTCTCGGTAGCGCGTTGGAGACGCATTCGGTCAAGGCAGCGCCAAGTGGATTAGCCAAGCGCATTGAGGCGGCGAAGGCAGCGGGTGCTTCAGCGCTGCCCGCCAGTCTAGCGCAATTGATCGAGTTGGCAGCGCGAAAACTCTGGTGGTCCAGGGTCCGAACGAATTTTGCGCTGGGTGGGGCGGTGGCCGGAATTCTGATCTTGGGCTATTTCGCGCTTCAGGCGGTACAGAAAACGAGCCGGGTAGCCCCGCACGACATCGTGGCTGCGCACGGTTCACCCAATGCCCCGACAAACGTTCGACCGACCGCTGTTGGGCTCAGGACCCTAGCCAACCAAGGCCCTGCTTTGCTGACGCTCCGTGTCGTCTCAGCAGCGGATAACCGACCGGCATCTGGAGCGGACGTTTTGGCCTATTATTGGAATTTTCCCGAAGCCACCGCGCCGTCCGTTCGACTGCATACAGACGGTACGGGAGCTTGCCAAGTGCCTGTCGCGAGCCAGCGGTTTGAGACTTTGCGCGTGTGGATTTCGGCTCCGGGTTACGTGCCCGAAGTCATCGACTGGCACCAGTACGAGATCGCCTCGCTGGACACTCTCTACACGGTCCGGCTGCAACGAGGGCTGACCGTGTCTGGGGTGGTACGAAATGGGTCCGGCAAAACGGTCGCTGGCGTACGTCTCCAAATTGGAAGCCCAGGTGTGAACTTGGCTCAGCGGGAGAACATAGGTTACCACCCGGACTTGAGCAGTTTTACGAGCGGTGAACGGGGACGTTGGCAATGCGATCAAGTTTCTCCCAACGCAGACAACCTCACACTCTTCCTGACGCATCCAGATTTCGCGCGCAAGCGAGTTTACCTGCCGATTCACGGCCAGGAAGCCACCAACGCCGTCCTGGTCATGAGCGTTGGGGTCCCATTAACCGGCAGCGTGTTGACAACCAACAACGTCCCGATCCTCGATGCTAAGGTCGAGGAAATCGACCCGTACGGAGGGCCGTCCCTCTCGGCTCAGACTGATGAGACCGGACAATTCGTCTTTGCGCATGTGAATCCCGGAGTCATGAAACTACAAGTTCAGGCCCGAAACTATGCTTCCGTCACGAAGAACATTACGGTCGAAAGGAGCATGTCGCCGGTCCAATTCGTATTGTCGGACTGGGCACCCGCTGGGAGGCGAGCCACCTCAGCCGGGGAAATTCACCTTGTCGGAAATGTCGTTGACGCCAAGACTGGCTTGCCCATTCCTCGCTTTACGGTTGTCATGGATGAGTTACGCGGTGGGCATCCGACATTCGTCGGCGACGGCAAGGACGGCCGATTCGACTGGATGCATGCGTGTCGTTTCTTCCATGAGTTCAGCTTAGAAGTGGACGCGCCGGGCTATCAACCCGTAGCCTCCGAGGTGGTGGAAGTCTCTCCCCAGGAGCACCACTTCGAGTTTCAATTGCAGCGCAGCACTGGCGTTGATGGCCAGGTATTGTTGGCGGACGGAGGGCCGGCGGCGGGAGTACAGGTCTTTCTCTGGGGGAAACGTCCACACTCCCATGGCTATTTTGGACCTGTCATAATGAAGACCGCCCTCAAACAGACTAAAATCATGCCGAACGATCCCTCCGACCGAAATTCGATGACGACAACGACCGATGATCATGGGAAGTTCCATTTTGCACCTAAGCTTGGAATTGAAGGCATCGTCACTGCCGGCCAATCCGGCTGTGCAGCGGTGACCTTGAATGCATTAGCCTCCGGTCCCATTCATCTTCATGCGTGGGGTCGTATTGAAGGGGTGCTGTTGAGCGGGCACAAACCGTTGAGTGGTCAAACGGTGTCGATTCGGCCAGCGCTGGCTCCGAATCCACAACCGGCGGTGCCAGTCGAGGGCGATGCGAAAACCGATGACGCAGGTCGCTTCGTGTTCGAACGCGTCCCACCCGGAACAGTGACTTTGGCGATGGTGACTTCGTACCACGGGGACGGTCCAGGTGTGATCGGGCTGAGTCAGGACACCACTGTGACGGTGCTTCCCGGGGGAACCTGTCAGGCGACGATCGGCGGCAGTGGCCGTTCCGTCATCGGGCGCATTGTCAGCCAACCCAGCGGCCAGCCGATGGATTGGCGATTCAATCTGCCGGTCCTGATTCGGCAGGTTCCGGGTCTCGTCAAACCTGATCGTAAGGATTACCCTGACGAGTTTGCATTGCGCCGAGCCTGGGCAGCTTATGACCAAGCGCAGGCAAAGTACTACCTGCGGATTGGGTCGGACGGGAGTTTCGAGATCGACGACGTGCCGGCGGGAAATTACGAACTGGTCCTCCGGCCTGCTGAGCCACCGCGCGAACCCTTGACCGGAGACGATTTCCTCAACCGTCACCCACGAGAGCTAGGGTCATTGACCAAGGATGTTGTCGTTCCGGAAGCCTCCTCCGACCAGACGGATGATCCGTTCGACCTGGGCACCGTCAGTGTGCCGGTGCATCTGACGGAAAAAACCATGCTCCCTAACAGCCGCCCTTCTCCATGATTACGCGATCACGATTCACAAATCGCAGGGGTCGGAATTTCCGGCGGTCGTGATTCCCCTGGCCACGCAGCATTATCTGCTGTTGCAACGCAACCTGGTGTATACGGGGATCACGCGCGGCCAGCGGCTGGTGGTGTTGGTCGGGCAACACAAGGCGCTGGCGCTGGCGGTGCGCAACCACCGGACCGAACAGCGATTTTTCGGGGCTACTGACCCGGCTGCGGGCTGAATAGCAACGGCTCCCAAACCGCAAAAGACGTAAGGTGCCGCAGTGCCACAATTTGACTAACTTTTTTTGGCTAGGCACCTGCAACGGAAGGCTGATTGAGTGGAAGCTCGTTGGCCGGTTCATCGCCTGCATCTAGGTAAGCGTCGATGTTCTGGTCCCGCAGAAACGGCGCGGATTTCACCCGGTCGTAGAGCTTCAACAACCGACTCTTGGCTCTGGTCAGGACGGTATCAAAAGACAACGGCAGGATTCGCACTCGGTCGTTCAGCTCCTTCCGCTCGCCGCTCTCCGCCCGCTCGATTTGAGAGCCGAGCACGTAGCAGTCGATGCGCGAGCAGTCAGCCAGCAGGCCCTGAGTGAGCAATTCCTTCACGTATTTCCAGCACTGGGTCTTCTGCTCACCGCCCACCACGACGCCCGGCTTCTTCAACTCGACGATGACCAAGCGGTCCACGCCTGTCTCCGCGCCGTGGTCGTCATATTTGGGGTAGGCGTAGAAGCCCACGGAGCCGTCCGGCAGGACTACGAAATCAGGCCGGTTGCGCGATCCCTTGATGTCACGGTCGAACAGCTTTTGGATCACCGAGGTCATGCCCTCGTTGGAGGTGAACTCGATGGTCTCAAACTCCGGCCCAAAAATCCATAGGCCCTGGTAGAACAAGGGCTGGAGTTGCTGGACCTCAAGCGTGTCTGTGGTCGAGGTTTTCCGCCGAAGTTCGTCCACCAGCCGTAGCCGCCCCCTTAACTCATCGAGCACCACCTTAGCCATATCCACGGTCCAGTCCTCCAGAATTCTGTGCAGGTCGTCGAGCTGGTCGGGATTCAACTCATGGAGCTTGTGCAACAGACTGTAACGCGAATGAGAAATCTCCAGCTTGGCCAGGACGCCGGACAGGCTTTGAAGCTCTGGCTGAGACAGGCTGGGGCATTCCTCCTGCGCCTTGACGACGAACTCGTTCCACTTCTGGCGGCTGAGCGGTGTCATGCGCCGTAGCGATTCCTGGTTGGACCGCCGAAGCTCCCGCGTGGTCTCCTCGCGCCGATCCTTGGCCAGACCGAGGAGTCGTTCGCGCAGCGCCGGGAGCACCTTTTCTCGGACTTTTTGGTAGGTGGAGTTGTCTTCGTTGAATCCACTCCAATCAGCCTTCACGGCATCCGTGGACGACAGAGCGTCTGCGAAGATAATGAACGTGTAGCGTCTGGCCTCGATGCGCCGACCATCCACGAGGTCATCAAATCCGTTGCCGCTCCAGCCGCACTTGCCAACCAGGCGTCCGTTGACGTGCCAGGCCACGCCATGCTGCTTGGTGCTGCGGTCGGTGCGCTCGGTGTCGATCATCAGGATGCGGATCGGCGGCTGACCCTCCACTTCGACATGGATGGTCTCGACGCCTCTCTGGCCGATGTCCTCGAAGTCCACGCGCTCCGAGTTGACGACGACCTCAAAAGCCGGATCGGTGAGGAACCGCTTCCCCAACTCGGCTCGGATGGTGTCAGCCGCGAGCGAGGATTGACCTCCTTGGACCACTTCGATGATGGTGCCGGTAGCGGCGAATTCGACCTCACCCTGCTTATCCAGGACGATGGGCTTCTCGATACCCTGTTTGACGACGTAGCTGATTTGCTTGCCAGCGGCGGCGGTAATAACCGTGTATTCCTTGCCAAAGCAGAAGGCGGCGAAGCGCCCGATGCCATTTCGCCCGAAGGTATGCCGTTGCGGCAGACTCGGCTTGCCGACCACGCCAACGGTTTCGCCCTGCTCGCGCACGCGGTCGTAGGAGAGTGTAAGCCAGCGGCGCAGGAACTGGTCCTCGGTCATTCCTTCGCCATTGTCTCGGACCCGTAACAAATTGCCCGACACCTCCGGCCAGTCAATGTCCACCCGTGTTGCCCCGGCGTCCCAGCCATTGGCAACCAGTTCGACAATGGCGCTGACCGGATCGTGCAGCAGCGTGCGCCCGGTGTATTGCTCCAGGAACCTGGGATCAAAAAGCAACTGTTGCTCAGCCTGGCGGGGCTGCGCATGCGAATTGCCGGTGAGTAAAACTTTGGAGTTCATCTAAAGTGGCGGTGTTCAGGGTAAGGAACACGCCAACCGGGTCCAGGTTCGTGTCCCCTGTTCTGCTGAGTTGTGGTAGCCGAGATCGCATGGTGATTGACTTCCTACTCTCGCCTGAATATCTGGTCGATACCAAGTTCCTTCAGCGCGGCGTTTAACTGGTCAACGGTCTGCGCCTCTTTGAGTTTGGCGCGGACTTTCACGTCGATTTCCACGTCTTTGGCCTGGGCCAAGCGGGTGAGCACTTTCAGGCTAAACAAATTCCACTGCTCCCGCTTCAACTGGCCCTGCCAGCAGACGACCCGTGATGGTGGCTCGGTTGGCGGTTGGCCGGTTGGTTGAGCCGGCGGTGCGCCCACGGGCGGTGAGGGTAGGGCAGGCTTGAGCGCCTTCGCGCCCGCCGGTTCCGCCGCCGCCTCCTTCAGCGCCTTCGACTTCCTCGCCGTCAGGAGGTAGGTCTCGTAATCGAACGTGATATCCGGTCGCTCGACGGCCTCCTTAAACCACACGCGGTCAAGCTGTTGCGGGTCTTTGCCACAGGCAAGGCCAAGCGTACCCTGGCTGACCGCGCGCGAGATCGTCTCGCGCAGGGCGTCCTCGGCCCGCTCCAGCCTTGTAAATTGCCCCTGGAAGAATGCCGCCTTCAGGCCCGCCAACGGCCACGCGCCGGATTCTTTGAACGCTGGCGGCCAGTTACGCTCGATGTACGATGCACCGATTTCCCGGCCCAACAGGCTGTCGTGCCGGAGCCGAGCCAAAATCGCGGAAGTAATGCTCCGCGCTTCGCTCGGGTGCAGTTGGCCCAGCACAATGTCTTTCAGCCTCGCGCCCGCAGCATCCCACAGTAGTAGATGATTGTAGCTGCTCCAAACCCGGTCCTCGATCTGGCCTTTGGCGGCACTCAACTCACGCTGAATGCGACGCAATTCATCCGGCTCAAGCTCGCCGAGTTGCCCCCGATTAGCGTCGTCCGCCACCGCCTGCCATGCCAGCAATTCTTCCACCGCCGTCTTCAGTCCGCCGCCGCTTTCGCAAGTCACCCACAAAATGCCGCCCGGATTCTGCCGCGACGACTGGCCGCACTTCCGCGTCCATTCAGTCATGCGCTGGCGTGACGGCGACTCGTCCTCGGCCTCCAGCGTCTCGTCGGGCCGCATCACGGCCAGCGTCAGCATGGCTTGGTCCACAATCTCCGTGGAGTCCTTCGGAAACAGCGACAGGTGAATCTCGGACTCCTTCCTGAACACCGTTTTCACCAATTCGCCCAGGTTGCGCCGCACGTCTTCCGGGTCGAGTGCCTGTTTGCGATCCGCGTGGACTTTCTTGAGTGTTGGCACATGCCCAAACCGCCAGCCGTCCGAACCGACTTGACGCAGGAAATAGCAGCGCCGCTCCAAATCCTGGACCGCCGTGTGAATCAGCGCCGTCTCGGTGTCCGGGTCGCCCACGGCGAAATAAATCTCCGGCAAATGCGCCGCCTTCTCTGTCTGCCCGCCGGATGATTCAAAGAAAAGCGTCTTGGCCACACGCTGATGAACCGCCGTCCGCCCCGCGCCGTCCGATGCTTCATCGTCGAGCGCCTCCGCGTGCGACTTGGGTTGGCCGTCGGGTGCGGTGATGTCCGCGTGAATCGCCGCTTGTAATCGGCCTTCGCCCATCTGGCGGAGCACCGCCGACAGGAACTCCCGATCCCCCAGCGGAGCCGAACCGAGTGTCAGCAACGGCTCGCGCCGGGCCTTGCCGTAGCCCTCGCGGTAAGCGCACGAAATCCACATGCCCAGCATCGCCAGCGTCGTGCGGGTCTGTTGGAACTGCGCCAGGGCCTGCCACTTGCGTTGGAAAACCGTGAGCGTCGCCGGATGAAATGGATAACACGCCTCGAACTGGGTGCGGATTTGATCTTCCGACAATTGCCCCCATTCCGGCGGCAGCCGGTCGCGCCGGTTGAACACCCAGTTGGCGAACTGGCGGGCCACCGCCCGTCTCATGCTGTCGCGACCGCTCTCCTCGAACAACCGTCGCCGGACGATTTCACTGACCTCAGAGGCGTCGTTGGCTACAAGGTCTTTGCCGACACGGCCGACGACTTTGGTCAGCTTGTCCTGCCACTCGCGCAGTTCCTCGGTCATTTCCGTGGGCGACGCCGGCAAGCTGAACAAACCCACGGCTCGCTCCGCCGACGTGAGCGCCACCGTCAGGTTCTGGATGAACGAGTGAAACTGATTCGTCTGCTCCGGGTGCCGGCCGAGGTAATTCAGTGTCTCGTCGAACAATATCAGAACCGGCTTGCCCACCAACTTCAGCAACTCGCCAATCGACTTCGTGCCGGGAGCTTTTGTGCCGAACAGTTGGCGGCCTTTCTCCCCGGCCAGTTGATTGGCGATGTCGAGCCACGGCGTTTCGCGACCGAGTACGGCATCCCACGAGTTGCCGACGAAAACGGCGACTCTCGCTTCTGGAATCTGCTTCAAGCCGGTCGCCTTCATCATGTCCGCGACGCCGGAGAGTTTCTTCGACTCGGCTCCGCAGTTGCACAAATGGAAAAGCGCCGTCAGCGTGTGCGTTTTGCCGCCGCCGAACTGCGTGATCAGCGACAACACCGGTGCGGTGTTCGCCGTCTCGCCATTCAGGCGGCGAAGCACCATGCCGCAGTGCTCAACGAGCGCCTTGGAGAAATAATTCCGCGCGAAGAATTTACCGGGTTCGACGTAATCCCTCGGCGCGGTTCCGGCGGCGACCTGTTCGAGATGCACGGCGAACTCGCTCGGATCGAGCGACCGGCCTTCGCGCAGTTCCTGACGGGGGCTGACGACTCTATACCAGGGCTCCATAAATCATGCCACGGGTGGCCAAGGCTGAGGAGCGAATCCGCAAGCACGGAAGAGCTTGCTCGTCTCCTTCGCCATCTTGCGAAACGACCGGCACCGTTGGTGCACGACCGCCCAATCGCTCAACACCGTCAGCGCGGGTTGGTCCTCTTTCTCAACGTAATGAAAGTCTCTCCCGAATCGGCTTTCAACCTCGCCACGAGCGTCCCGCTTCGCCTCCGGGTCCGATTCATACGGTGCGGCTTGCCTCACGCCGCGCATTTGCAACAAAACCTCCAGGTTTCCCAAGAACCACGCCTCATATTCACGCTTCGCCATAACCACAGCGCAGGGCAGCGGTGCCGCCGCCGCCTCTGCCCATTTTACCAGTTGGGGCACCTGGTCCTTCGGGCAGTCATCGTCGGCGTCAAAAAGGACCAGCAGCCCCCGGCAACCCGGTTCACTTCGGGCTCTGCCAATCACACGCTGCAATCCATCCTTTTGAACCAACTGTGAACGTTTGGACCGAAACGGCGTGCCCACGGTCACGAATGGAATCCCCATCAATTCCGCCAGCTTCCTGACGAGCAGCGGAACCGCAGGAACCTCACCGTGGCCTTCAACGATTGGCTGGATCACGCAGGAAGCTCCTCGAAAAGCTGTAACTGGTGGTCGTCGGACTCGCTGAAAACCTCGATTTCCTCCGCGCGGAGGGCGTTGGATCGTAATTGTTCCCCCGCCCCCATCAAGTGCTCCTTCAACGCCTTCACGGACGCCTCGCCCAGAGGGCACACCCGACTCACACCGTCCATCCACGTCACGATTCGCAGATTCTCCGGGAGAATCCATTTCGCGTCGAGCAACTCAGGGCTGTGAGTGGTCACCACAATTTGCGTCGAGCGGGCGAACGACCGGATCACGTCCAGGATCGAGCCTAGTGCTTCGGGGTGGATCGTAGCTTCGGGCTCCTCGATCGCAATCAGCGTCGGAATCGCTTTCTGAAAAAAGGAGGACAGAATGCCCAAAGCCCGCAGTGTTCCGTCCGACATGGAGAATGCCTCGAATCTGACGCTCTTGCCTTGGCCATTGGATTTCCATTCCTGCGTGAATTCCAGCGATAACCGCTTGCCGTGCTTGAGGGTTCGCACCTTCGTGGTGTCCGGCACGATGGTTCCGAGCAGGTGGCACAACCGTTCGAGTTTCTTCTTGTCTTCGCGGCTAAGCAGTTGCAGGACGCTCGCCAGATTGCTGCCATCGCTCTTGAGATTCGTCCCCGCATCGGGCTCTTGCAATTCCTGAATCTTGGCCGGTTGGATCGAAAAAACCCTCATCGCCCCAAGTCCCTTGAGCACCTGGGCAAACTCCTGCGCGCCGCCGATAATGGGCAGCGCCAGCGCCTCTGCCTCCAACGCTGGGTGCAGCCCCGTAACGTTGGTTTGGAAACGCTCGCCGGTGCGGTCAAACCAGTGATGCAGCGGACCGGCATTGACCGAGCATTTCTCGCGCACCACCGAGAACGTGTAATCCGGCGAAGCCCGAATCTCGAAGGCGTACCACCCGGACACCGAGGCTCCATTCAAAAAGTCAAACTCGACTCGGATGGCAAAGTTGCCCGGGCGGCTCTTGGTGCCCGACCGATAGCGCACCGCGTTGATCCCACCGCGATTCTCGAAGACGGTGTGCAGCGGCACGCTCATGCACTCGCTCAGGAAAGCAAACGCATCGACTACGTTGCTTTTCCCGGAGCCGTTCTTTCCGACCAGGAACAAGGGATTGGAAAGCTCCACCGTATCCCCCCGAATGCTGCGGAAGCGGCGCAACACCAATCGACGAACGTTCAGGCGATTTTCAGGCACGCTCATAATTTACACGGCGGGCAAATGCTCGTCACTCTTTACCGAACTCCTCTCATCGCCGCCTGCACGCCTTCCAGCATCCGCCGCTCATCGCTGCCGTCGGGATAAAGCGCGTTGAGGGCCAGGGCCAGGCGCTCGAAGCGTTTGTTTTGGGCCATTTCTTTTTCCAAGACCTGTCGCAACACCATGCTGCGGCCCAGACTGAACAAGAGCATGGCCCGATGTATTCGGTCCAGCGTCGTGAACGTCGCTTCCTCGGCAGGCGTGCCGGGTGCTGATTGGCCTGCGGCGGCTCGCCGACCGCGCTTGGGTCTGGCGGGCAACGCGGCGTCCGACTGCCGGTGTGTCACGATGCCCAATTCCATTTGCTTTACGTCGTCGAGGCTGATTTCCACGCCGGGGCGTGTGGCCGCTTCGCCCAGCAATTGCTCGCTACGCTCGCGCACGGGCAGCAGGCGGACGACGCCCTTCTCGATCTCGATGACGCGGCCTTCGAGCGCGGGATAGTGAATCCCCATCGGGCGCGTGATGCGGATGAACGTGTCGAACGGCATCGAAAATCCGGCCTTGCCCTTCTTTGGCTTGGTGTCGTCCTCGTCGTCGGTTTCCTCCTCGGAATCGCCCTCACCTCGCCCTCGCTCATCAGATGGGAGAGGGTGGCCGGAGGCCGGGTGAGGGCTTTTGCCATTGCCGTTGGCTTTCGTGGCTTGGAGCGTCCACAGGAACAACGCCGTCAGGCGCGAATCTTCCTCGAAACCTTCCGCCGTGGCCTCGCCGGATGATGCCCTACCGGAAGGTGCGCCGAGCACTTGGCGCAGGGCTTCCTTGGAAAGCGTCTCGAAAACGTAGGCGAGGAAACCGCGCTCGTGCGGTTCGC
>JAGWYX010000930.1 GCA_018969165.1 Verrucomicrobiota bacterium | reverse complement strand
AGCCACCGGCGCCGAAGAAGGCGTTGGTTTGAAAATTGATCAGCCCGCAAGACACCAGGAATTGGCGGACCAGGAGGGAAGCAGAGGCCGTGAGATTGGTGTAAGTCACACCCCGGATGCCGACGCCGCCGCCGCCGATGCCGCCGACGCCGCCGGCGCCGCCGGCGCCGCCGACCCCACCGCCAACGCCGCCACCGATGCCGCCGCCAATCAACGCTCTGTTCTTTCCGGTCACATCGACGCGCGGCACGAACAGCGAACCACCACCGCCGCCGCCGCCGATACCACCGCCACCACCCAAGCCGCCGCCGCCGCCGATGCCGCCGCCGCCGCCGATGCCGCCGGCGCTACTCGAACTGACGCCGACCGGGAAGCCGCTGACGGCCTCGAGGCCTTCCATGAACGTATTCGGATCCACATGGTAAAGTCGGGTATAGAGCTTTTCCGGCTCGGGGGTGCGATAGGAGAAGACCACGGCGTATTCCTCGACGGAATACTTGATGGGTTTGTCGGCCACTTTGCAGATGAGCTCCACCAGGTCGCCCAGGGTCATGTGGTGGAGGATCGGCAATTTGACGGAAGTGGTTTCCAGATCCCCCATGTCCTGCTGCTGCCCGGTGACGGGCAGGCCAGTGGTGGGATCGATCTGCGGCACCGCCGAGGGCGGGGCGTTGGGATTGTCGAGGTGATTGGCGATGACGAAATTGATGCCTTCCTTGTCGGGATCGCGCTTGAGCGATTCGTTATTGAGCCAGTCCACCACCGCGGTCAACGGCACGCCGTCGAAGCGGGTGGTTTCCTGAACCAGGATTCGGTTCAGCTTGGAATAAATCTTCAGCCGGCCGGGGCCGGTATGGACGAGGTTGGTGGTGGCAAACGGATTGGCCGGCGGCAAGGTTTCGTGCTTGACCGGCGGGTTCCAGGCGCGGGCGACATCGACCAAGGCGCGCCGGGCGGTGATTTCGCGTTGCCGCTCGATTTCCTTGTAACGAGTCTCCTGGATCAACGAGAGGTAATAGAAGGCGGCCTGGTTTTCCGGGTTTTCCTTGGCGGCCTGCTGGAGCTTGGCCTCCGCCTCGTCCAGTTTACCCATTTGCCAGAGCACGATGCCGTCGGTGACCAGTTGCGAATTCATGGTCCGCTGGTTGCGGGCTTCGGGGGCCAGGGCCTGGACTTCCTTGCTGGGGATGCGGCCTTTCATCGCCTCGAGTTCCTTGTCGATCGTCTGCTTGTAGCTCAGCGCGGCCGCGTTGTGGGGGTCAACCTTCAGGATGCGGTCCACCTGTTCCTTGGCATAGGGCAGGTCATTGCGGTGTTCGGCCTCCTGGGCCAGTTTGAGGCGCACCGTTGCCAGGCCGGCGAGGGTTTGACCGCGTTCCTTCTCGACGCCGACGCCGCCGACTTCCCGCACCAAGCCGTAGGCATCCTCGTAGAGTTTGGCGGCGCCGACCAGGTCGCCTTGTTTCTGGGTCTCCTCGGCGCGTTGGAGGGTCTGCCGCAGACGGATGGTGGCTTCCTGGCGCCGCACTGCTTCCTCTTCGGCCGACTGAGCGGGGGAAAGCTGGGCGCGCGCGGGGGTGACCGCGGCCAGCAGCAGGAGCCCCGCTAGCGTGGTGATGGCGGCTTTGATCATAGGCATGGGAGGTTGGGAGATGAGACGAGCGCGATTCACTAATGCTGGGACACGAAACATAAAAATCCGGTTACGGCGCCGCTTTGAACTTGATGACGGTTCTTTGGTTCGATGGCCTTGCGGACAATACAACTTCGTTTTCGTCAATGGCAACAACTATGTAAGTCCCGTCGCCAAAGGAGATCGGCTGGCCGCCGGCGCGCAGGTCGCGCGCGCCCAGGATGGTCTTGTTCTCGGGCGGGTATTTCAAGTCGGCCTGGTAGCCCTCGATGCGCTGATACGGTTTGTCGCGGGTCACCCGGACTTCATCACCGGTATCGCTCAGGTCCAGGATCAGGGCCGTGGGGTTGTCCGCCGGACCCTCGATGCCTTTGACGGTGAAGTAGTCGGTGTGATCCTTGACGCTGACCGACTCGAGGGTTTTGCGCCGGAAGTTCGGGTTCTTATCGGCCTCGCGCGTGACGCCGACGGTGTAGCGCAGGCTGTCGCC
>JAGWYX010000929.1 GCA_018969165.1 Verrucomicrobiota bacterium | reverse complement strand
ATCATCGGGGTCGGGATAGTGGCCAAAAACGGGATTCTCATGCTCGACTTTGTGGATCACCTCCGCGCCCAGGGGCTCAGCCTCGAGGAGGCCTTGGTGCGCTCCGGGCGACGGCGGTTGCGCCCGGTGCTGATGACCTCGCTGGCCGCGGCGCTGGGGATGCTGCCCCTGGCCTGGGGGATCGGCAGCGGCGCGGACATGCTGCGGCCGTTGGCCATCGCCGTGATCGGTGCGCTCTGCATCTCGGTGCTCCTGTCCTTGGTGGCCACGCCGACGTTGTACGATGTCCTGGTGCGACCCCGGCGCGCGGACCACAGCGAGGCGGAGGCAGCATAGACGCCCAGACCCGTGTTGAACATGAGAACCAAGAATCTTCCCATGAGCCGGATGGTAGGACGCCGGCCTCCGGCCGCGCCGTTGGCGGAGTTGACGCTCGTGCGCCTGGACAGCGCCGCCCTGCCGCGTGCCGAGGGCCCGCAGCGACGTTCGTCGGGAACGAGATCTTCCTGCATCCTGATCGTCCTCCTCGTCGCGGTTGCCTTCCGCGGCGCCTCGTGGCTACGCGCGGACGAGGACGAGAAGCAACCGGCCCGCGCCGCCCAATCCCGGGTGAGCCACGGCGCCGACGGTCAGACGCTGGTGACCCTCACCGCCGAGGAACAGCGCTTGATCGGTTTGCACACGGCCGTGCTGGCGGCAACGAACCACCCGGCGGAAATCAAGGCCTATGGCCGCGTGCTCGATCCGGCCGCGCTGATCCAGTTCGTCGGCGAGCAGGACAGCGCCCGCGCCGCGCTGACGGCCTCGCGCCAGGAATACGAGCGCCAGAAGCATCTCCTTGCGCAGGGCCCGAACACGTCGGTCAAGGCCCTGGAAACCGCCCGCGCCGCGATGCAGCGCGATCAGATCGCGCTGGTCACGGTGCGGACCCGACTGCTCTCGGAGTGGGGCCCGGTCCTGGCGGACCGGCCGGACCTGGCCGCGTTTGTGGGGTTGCTGGCTCGCCGTGAGGTGGTGCTGGCGCGGTTGGATTTGCCGACGGGCCAGGGCCTGGCCGCGAGCCCACAGGGCGCACGGTTGATCGTGCCGGGCGCCGCGTCCCCGCTCCCGGCCGAGGTCATCGGGCGTGCGCCGATGACCGACGCGGCCGTGCAAGGCGCGGGTTTTCTGCTGACGGCCACCAACCGGCCGCCGGAGCTGGCGCCGGGCCTGGTGTTAATCGGGTATCTCTCGTTGCCGGGGACGACATTGCACGGCGCACTGGTGCCGGAGTCGGCGGTGGTACGGTCGGCGGGGCGCACCTGGGTTTACCTCCAGAGCGGGCCGACGACATTCGCGCGGCAGGAGGTGAGCCTGGACTGGCCGATGGCCGGCGGGTGGCTGGTGACTCGAGGTGTCAAGGCGGGCGGCCGGGCGGTCGTGCAAGGCGCGCAGGACCTGCTTTCGGAGGAACGCAAGTCGGAAATCAAACCGGCGGATTGAGAATCCAAGGACCGAATGAAGACGTACGAGCGACGGAAGTCTGAGGCCTGATGCTAGCGCGCATTGTCCAGTTCTCGCTGCGTCACCGTGGTGTGGTGGCGGCCCTGGGGGTGCTGGTCATCGCCTACGGCCTCTACGTCGGTTCGCGCACGCGGCTGGATGTGTTTCCGGAATTCGCGCCACCGCAAGTGGTCATCCAGACCGAAGCCCCGGGATTATCGTCGGAGGAGGTCGAGCAACTGGTGACGCTGCCGATCGAGACGGAGTTGAACGGCACACCCGGGCTGGATGCCATTCGCTCCCAGTCCATCCAGGGGCTGTCGGTGGTGACGCTGGTATTTCGCGACGCCACGGATGTCTATCGCGACCGCCAGATGGTGACCGAGCGGCTGGGCGAAGTCGTCAGCCGCCTGCCGCAGGGAATCGGCCCGCCGCGGATGGGGCCGCTGACCTCGTCCACCAGCCTGACGCTGGTCATGGGACTGAGTTCGACCCACCGCACGGCGATGGAGTTGCGCACGTTTGTGGATTGGACGTTCCGACCCTACCTGCTGAGCGTGCCGGGGGTGGCGAAGGTGGATACCTTCGGCGGCGACGTCCGCCAGCTCCAGGTCCAGGTGCAGCCGGACCGCCTCCAGGCCTATGGC
>JAGWYX010000928.1 GCA_018969165.1 Verrucomicrobiota bacterium | reverse complement strand
GCGGCTGGTCTTCGACCCAGCCGCGCTCCGTTTTTAAAACACGGTCCGAGGTGCGCCTCGCTAGAGCGTCGTCTTCCACCTCGGGCGCTTCTGCACCTTTTCGTGATCTGCTGTGTCCCGGCGATTCAGGCTGGCTCAACCGGCCCGCACCGGCGTGCCGATCTCCAAGCGCAGGACGCGCGCGGCATTGCCTCCGTTGACCGCAATTTCGAGGAAACCGGACGAGCCCAGGATCGCCACGGGCTGACCCGGTCTGACCGCCTGGTAGAACTCCTGGATGCCGCGCCAGCGCCTTCGGCCGACGCGCACGGTGGGGATCCGATTGCCCAATCACGGCTACCGAAATCAGTGACCAACGTAATGATTCTCATGCGATTCTGCTGTCGCCTGGCTATGCGCTTGGATTACAGGCTACTCCGTCGAAAACTGGCCCAAATAACCGCCTTGCAGTCGCTTTTTGGCCCTCATTTTTGCCCGTAAGCAACAACTGCCTCCTGCAAAGTCCACACGTCTTCCGCCGCCTCCACGATTCCAGTCTCTACGCGCGACAGAATCAGGGGCTGCATCCTCTGCACAAAGCCCATACTCCCTACGGCCAGACTTTCAGTCCAACACGGCTCGCGCTTGGCATCGCCGCGCTCGATTCGATCCGCCAAGCTCGCAATGAGGTTCCGTCCGACCTCATCTAAAGAGCCGGCCCCCAGACGCCAGCACAGCCGCTCCAAGTCCACCAGCCGGTTCCGTTGCCGGGTCCCGAGGATATCATGATAGCCAACCCATTGCCAGTGCTGCGGATGCGTTACCACTCCGCACCGGACCATGTTCAACTCGATGTAGCACAGGCAGCGCCACAGATAGTCGCCCGGCTCCACCAAGGTGGCATGATAATTGTCGCCCCAGAAGGCGTTCATTCGGCCTTTGCGGCGATTGTAGGCGCAGGCTGATTCACTGGCCACCTCCCGCATGAATCCCCCCAACTCCAGCCGATCCGCGGTATCCACCAGCAAGTGCACGTGGTTTGAAGTCAGGCAGTAATCCAGCAAGGAGATGTTGAATAGACGCAACTTCTGGTGCAGTTTGGTCCGATAGGCGTCACGGTCCCGGGCGAACTTGAGGAGAAATGCTCGATTGTGGCAGCGGTGCGTCACATGGAATACGCCTCCTTGCCCGCCCAACCTATTTGCCCGCGCCATGGGATGACGCTATCAGCACGGCTGGCTGGATTGCACGCTTAAAACGCAAAAACAGGCCTGGAAATCGCCTGTAAGGCCCCAAAAAATGCCCTAAATATCGACAACTCATTGCCGGAACTGCACTTATCCAGGCGACAGCAGATGGGAACGTCATGACTTGATCGGCGGTCGATCTGACGGTTAACCTGACACGGTTGCTCCGCGAGCCTATGACAGAGGAAATCCGAAAAACGATCGTGCTCACTGGCGTTACCCGCGGATTGGGGCGCGCGCTGGCCGAGGAATTCGCCCGCCGCGGTCACGCCGTGCTGGGCTGCGGCCGCTCGCGGCAGAGGATTGGTGAATTGCGCCAAGCGTTTGGCCACCCGCACGATTTCGAGGTCGTCGATGTTGCCGACGACACGCAGGTCAAGGCGTGGGCCGAGCGGTTGCTTGGGGGACACCGGCCGCCGGACCTGTTGGTGAACAACGCGGCGGTGATCAACCGGAACGCGCGGCTGTGGGAGGTGAGCGCGGCCGAGTTTTCACAGGTGATCGACGTGAATCTGAAGGGGGTGGCGAACGTGATCCGGCATTTTGTGCCGGCGATGGTCAAGCGCCGGAGCGGGGTGATCGTGAACTTCAGCTCGGGGTGGGGTCGCTCGACCGATGCCGAGGTGGCGCCCTATTGCGCGACGAAATGGGGGGTCGAAGGGCTGACGCAGGCTCTGGCGCAGGAGTTGCCGGGCGGGATGGCCGCGGTGCCGTTGAATCCAGGGATCATCAACACCGACATGCTGCGGAGTTGTTTTGGTGGGTCGGCCGCGGCCTATCCCGCCGCGGACCAGTGGGCGGAGCGGGCGGTGCCGTTCCTGCTGGCGCTAACCGCGCGGGAAAATGGCCAGTCCTTGACGGTCGGATGAAGATCGGGGCGGAGGACAAATCCGAAGTCCGAAGGAAAAT
>JAGWYX010000927.1 GCA_018969165.1 Verrucomicrobiota bacterium | reverse complement strand
GGAGTTCCTGAACCGGTTGTTGGCGGGTCAAGTTTTGGCCTCCCCGCCGCCGTTCCCATCTTCCCCCCCTTGCGGACTCTTTCGACGATCAAGGGCTTACCCCGAGGGCGGGTTTCAGCGTCCAGGTTTGGAGGCGGGCCAGGGCGAGAATGTTTTGCCCGCGAAAACCGGGCCGGTGAATGACCCAGCCAAAGACATCCTGGGTGTCGGCGGCGACATGGCGCGCCGGTAATAGCTCGAGGTGGTTCCCCAGGGGAACGCCCGAGCCGGTTGGCAACCGGCCCTGGCGCCGCCGGAATTCGTAGGCCCGAGCCAGACCCACCAGAAAGTCGGTCGGCGGGACGGGGTAGGCGCCCAGAAATACCCTCGCCGGCACGCGACGTTGCGTCTGGACGAAGTCCATGACATCGAGCGTCGCGTCCCGGAAAGCCGGCCAATCCACTGCCACGGGTGCCGGTCCGACCGGCGGAGCTGCGTCAGGTCCCAATAGACCCGCGGCGCGGAGCGGGAATTGCGGCGCGTTGCCCGTGATCCAACTGCCGACGACCCGGGCGAACAGCTCGAACTGATCCGCAGCCGAGATGGCTTGACGGCCGATCACCTGGAAATCCACGCCGCGGGCTCCTTCGGCGATGAGGCGACGCGCGAGTTCGTCCAGCACGGTCTCGGCCACACCGACGCTGCGCACCGAGTCCGGATAAATTTCCGGCAGGTCGTTGGCCGTGACGAAGTGCACGCCGGGCCGGGCGCGGATGAAGTCGATATATTGGCCGAAGCGATCGAAAGCCGCCTCGGTTTCCTCGGGCGGCAACTGAGGTGGCGGCCGCCATCGCTCGCGCGGCGGGTTGGCGCCGTGGCTGAAATTGACCGCATCCCAGAACTGGCGGTGGACCCACTCGCAGGGGTGAAAGTAAATGCTGACCAGACCGCCGCCATCGTGTGCCAAACGCTCGGCGATTCGCTGGAACTTCCGTTCCGCCGGCTGGACACCCTGGGGATCGTGCAAGTCCATGCGCGTTACATTCGGGCCCAGGTCGTAGGCCATCAAGGCGTTCTCGTACCAGAACGGTTTGTTTTGGACACCGACCTGGCTGCCGTCATCGACGTAGCACGGCACGCCATGCGGCGCGACCCCGATGGTCTTCAGGGCCGCGATTGCCGGGGCCGCCCAGGACGAGCCGGGTTGGCCGTAACACGCGAGGGTTCCGACGCCAAAGATGCGACGCACATCCCCCGCCCCGCCACCTTCGCGCCGGACGAACTCGGCAATCCCGTCGAGCAAGCCGCAATCCTCCAGGTATTCCGCGGGCGTGGGGTGGACGGAATGGAAGTTGGCGTGGTAGCCGATCGCGTGCTGTTTGAGGGCGGCGATCACATCCTGACGGCCGCGGCGCTGGAGGGTGCGCGCCTTTTCGCCGACCACCTTGAAGGTGGCGTGGATGCCCCGTTGGGTGAGCATCTGGGCGAGGCGCTTGGCGGCATCGTCGGAGGCCGGCAACAGGTAATCCTCGGTGTCGAACCAGAGGATGACGTGAATCACCGGAGGCGCGGTTTCAGCGATGCCAAGGCGAGGGACGACGAAGAGGAGGAACAGGCAGGACCACAGGATGCGACAGCAAAGGCATTTAACCGGAGGTTGCATGGACGCGATAGTAACCGAAAGCCCGGGGTTTGGCACGGTGGAATAACGGATCGCGCCGGCGGGGCCAGCTTCCGCCATCACCGCGACTTGAGCCTGAGCGCGTCCAGCCGTTTGAGCTGCCACCGCACGGTGGCATTGGGCGTCCACTCCCCGAGACGCCGGAGCCGGGATAGCACCTCGGGATTGGCGAGCGACCGCGGCAAGCTGCCGGTGCAAACGCGCACGGCTTCTTCGGCGGCCGTGGCCTTGAGTTCGGACTGGGATTCCTCGGAATACCACGCCACGTGATCGGTCAGGATCAGGCGCGGGTGCGATCGGAAGCGCGGGCTGCGCGGCGGCGGTTCCTCCTCGAAGACATCGAGCCCGGCGTGGGCCAGCCGGCCTGCGTCCAGGGCCGCGATCAGGGCCTGGAGGTCAAGGACTCCGCCCCGGGCGGTGTTCACGAGGATGGCGCCAGGCTTCATCAGCGCCAGCTCGCGGGGTCCGACCAGAT
>JAGWYX010000926.1 GCA_018969165.1 Verrucomicrobiota bacterium | reverse complement strand
CGATGAAATCGCTGAAGGTATTGATCGCCTTGCCTGCCGTGCTCTGGTCATACTCGGCCCGCTCCGCCAGTTTCTGGAAGGCCAGTCCTTCCTTGAAGAGGGCGTCGGCGGCGACTTTCTTCTGGTCGCGATAACGGTCGGCGGCCTTTTCGTAAGCCGCGACGGCCTTGGGATAATCCTTCTGCTTCTCGCGGGCGGCGCCGATGCTCAACTGCGCCTGGGGCGCGACGTCGCTGTAAGGGCCGTTTTTGATAAGGTCCTCGTACATCTTGGCCGTCTTTTCCATCGACGGGAAGAAGGGGATGTAACCCCAGAGTTTGAACCATTCGCCGGCGAGGTAGCGATTGGCGATCTCGAACTGGCGCATCAGCACCTCGTGGTAGTTGGGAATCTTCGGATACTTTTCCAGCAACTTCTGATATTGTTTGAAGGCCTTCTCGTCCATGCCGCGGGCCGAATAACAGCGGCCAATCAGGTACTGGGCCTGCGGGGCGTAATCGGAGTAGGGCCACTGTTGGACCGTGCGCCGCGCCGCCTTCAACGCCAGGCGGTAATCCTTCTTGTCGAAGGCCTCCTGGGCGACGGCCAACTGGTCCTTGGCCCGGGTCCGATGCCAGTCCTTGCCGCCGACCGACTCGTAAGTCCAGCCTTCGCCGGGCCGATAGACCAACGGAGCCGGGCACCGGTGCGGAAGCACCAACAGACCGAGACCGATCAGGGTAAACCGAAGCAGCCAGCGACTCATGACGGGACCGTAGCCAAGCGCAATCGCCGCGTCAAGGCGCCCGGGCGCGCGGCAGTGTCCGAAATTGCGGTTGGAGCGCGAGTCTGTGACTCGCAGCAGCTTGATTTTGAAGCGGCTGTGCTGCGGCTCATAGAGCCGCGCTCCGAAATCAGGACACTGCCGGGCGCGCCATCTCAACTCGCCCGCGGTCGCTTCCCGGTGGCGAAATCTCGAAAATCGCGGCGCCGGGAGGACCAGCGGCGGCTTGCCAAAAACCGTTCTCTCCCCAAGATTAATCCCGTGCATATTCCGGATGGTTTTCTGGACGCCAAGACCTGCCTGGGCACCGGGTGCCTGGCCGTCGCCGGCTTGACCTGGGCCACGCGGCAGGTCCAGGCCCGCTGGAACGAACGGACCGTGCCGCTGATTGGTGTCATGGCGGCATTCCTGTTCGCCGGCCAGACGGTCAATTTCCCGATCGCCAGCGGCACTTCCGGGCATTTGCTGGGCGGCGTGCTGGCGGCCATGTTTTTGGGACCGTACGGGGCCGCGATCGCGCTGAGCACCGTGCTGGTGGTGCAGAGTTTTCTCTTTCAAGACGGCGGGGTCACGGCCCTGGGGGCCAACATCACGAACATGGGGTTGGTGGCCAGTTTCGGAGGTTACGCCATTTGCCGTGCGCTGCGCCGGTGCTGGCCTGGGCGGCGGGGCGCCGTGCTCAGTGCCAGTGTCGCCGCTTGGGCTTCGGTGGTGCTGGCCGCCGCCGCGTGCGCGCTGGAGTTGGCCGCCGCCGGGACCATCCCGCTGCGAACCGTGCTGCCGGCGATGACATTGACCCACGCGGTCATCGGCCTGGGCGAGGCGGTCATCACCGCGGCGGTGGTCTCGTTCATCCTGCAGGTCCGACCGGACCTGGTCTTCGAGCCGGGCGAGGTGTATCTGGACGTATCGGCGCTGAAACCCCTGATCGGCTGCGGCTTGTTGGCGGCGCTGGGGGTTGCCCTGCTGTTGCGCCCGCTGGCCTCGACGCTCCCGGACGGGCTGGAGTCGGTCGGGGTGCGATTGGAATTCCTGCGCCGGGCGACGCATTGGATGGCGGCGCCGCTGGCCGATTACGAGGTCCCGGGTGTGGCCGGGAGTTGGCTGGGCGGGTGGCTGGCGGTCGGGATCGGGGTGATGCTCACGTTCGGCCTGGGTTGGGCGATCGCCCGCTGGATGCGGCGGCCCCGACCAAACGTCGATGGTCGCTGAGATGCATACGGCCGACTCGAGGACCGCGGGCGTGTCGTCGCTGTCGCCGGCGGCGCGCATCCTGCTGGCCGTGGGTTGGATTTTCTGCATCGCGCTGCTACCCAACCCCTGGTGGCGATGGCAGGTCGTTCCGCTGACCGGCCTGGGCGTGCTCTCGTGGC
>JAGWYX010000048.1 GCA_018969165.1 Verrucomicrobiota bacterium | reverse complement strand
GGTCGGCCCGACCGTGGAGGACTGCGCGCGGCGCATCGTCGAGGCGCGTCGGCGCGGTTCGAGTGTGATCCTGCTGTATGGGGCGCACTTGCTGCGCAACGGCGCGGCGCTGCTGCTGGAACGGATGCTGGCGCGCGGCTGGCTGACGCACCTGGCCACCAACGGCGCCGGTACTATCCACGACTGGGAATACGCCTGGCTGGGGCGCTCCACCGAGAGCGTCCGGGCCAATGTCGCCACCGGCACGTTCGGCACGTGGGACGAAACGGGGCGGAACATTCACCTGGCGCTGCTGGCGGGCGGGCTGCGGGGCGAAGGCTACGGCCGGGCCCTGGGGCGGTTCATCGCCGAGGACGGCGTGACGTTGCCCACCGTCGAGGAACTCGAGGCCGCCTTGCGCGCGCAGCCGGGAGATGCGTTGGCTCCTGCCCGGGCCGACTTGCTGCAGGCGATGTGCCGACATCGGCTGGCCGCGGGCCGGCACGTCGTCGAGCACCGCTGGAAACAGGCGTCGATCCTGGCGCAGGCCTTCCGGCACCAAGTCCCGCTGACGGTGCATCCGGGCATCGGTTACGACATCATTGCCAATCACCCGATGTTCGACGGGGCGGTCATCGGCCGCGCCGGCGCGGTGGATTTCCGGCTGTTCGGCCGTGGGGTCGAGGGGTTGGACGGCGGGGTGGTGTTGTCGGTGGGTTCGGCCATAATGGCCCCGCAGGTGTTCGAGAAGAGCCTGAGCTGCGTGAACAACTTGCGGCGGCAAGCCGGCCGCGAAGTGGTGCGCGGCCATAGCATTTACGTGGTGGACCTGCAAGAGGGCGGCGGTTGGGATTGGTCGCACGGGGAGCCACCCAAGACCAGCCCGGCTTATTACCTGCGGTTCTGCAAAAGCTTTGCGCGGATGGGCGGCGCCATGTATTACTCGTGCTGCGACAACGTGACCTTCCTCCACCACTTGGTCCGACAATTGTCGGGGATGTGAACGCCGAGCGCTTCAAGCAAATCACCGGCCGCTATGGGCAGCTTCGACTGGCCGTGCTGGGCGATTTTTGCCTCGACCGCTATCTTGAAATCGATCCCACCCGTCGCGAGACCTCAATCGAGACCGGGCTGCCGGTGCATAACGTCGTCAAGGTCCGCGGCCAACCGGGCGGCGCCGGCACCATCCTCAACAACCTCGTCGCCCTGGGGATTGGCATCATCTACCCGGTCGGTTTCGTGGGCGAGGACGGCGAAGGGTTCGAGTTGCGGCGGGCGCTGGCGGCGGGGTTGAGCGTGCGCCTGGATTTTTTTCTCCAGAGCGATCAGCGGCGCACCTTCACTTACTGCAAGCCGCTGGTGATCGAGGCGGGCCAGCCGCCGGCCGAGTTGAACCGGTTGGACAGCAAGAACTGGACGGCGACGCCCCCGGCCGTCGAGGCCGAGCTGAAACGCGCGGTCGAGAAGATTGCCGAACGCGTCGATGCCATCATCCTGCTGGACCAGGTGGACCTGCCGAACACCGGGGTCGTGACCGACGGGGTGCTGCAAACGGTGGACCAGGTGGCGCGCGCCCGACCGGAACTGTTGATCATCGCCGACAGCCGCCGGGGCCTGCTGGATTTTCCCCCCGTCACTTACAAGATGAACGTCGCGGAGCTGGGACGTTTGGCCCGGCACGCGGAGGCGAAAGATTTGGGTGCGTTGCGCCGGAAGGCGGTCGCGCTGGCGCGGCTCAACCAGCAACGGGTCTTCGTCACGCTGGCCGAGCGCGGCATCCTGGGCGCCGAGCCCGGCGGCGCGATCGAACATGTCCCGGCGCTGCCGGTGCGGGGCGAAATCGACATCGTGGGCGCCGGCGACGCGGTGACAGCCAACTTGGCGGCGGCGCTGGCGGCCGGCGGTGGGACGCGGGAAGCGCTCGAGCTGGCGAGCGCCGCGGCCTCGATTGTCATCCATCAGCTCGGCACCACCGGCACGGCCAGCGTCCGCCAAATCGGCGAGTTGCTGGAGTGCGCTTGCTAACCGGCACCGGGCGCGTTCCCGGACGTCGCGGAAGAGCGGCGCGCGAGTTATTTCAGCGCGGCGTAAACGCGGTGGACGTCATCGTGGTCATCCAGCGCGTTGAGGAAATCGACGACCTCCTGGCGCGCCGCCGGCTCCAGCGCCGCGAAGTTCTTCGCCAGGTACCGAATCTCGGAGGCGCTCACCGTCCAGCCCGCCGCCTTCAAGGCCCTGGACACGGCGTCGAGGTCTTTGATCCCGGTCAGGAACCGCGCGCCCTGCCGGCCCGCGGGCACCTCCTCCGGTTCGAGCGGCTCGACCTCTTGCGCCCCGGCCTCGATGGCGTCGGCCTCGGCGTCGCGGTTGGGCTCGGGGTGGGTGGCCTCGACGACGCCGAGGTGGTTGAAGAAAAACGCGACGCAGCCCGGTTGACCGAGTGAACCGGCTTTGAACAGATTGCGGATTTCGGGGGCGGTGCGGTTGCGGTTGTCGGTGAGGCACTCGACCACGACCGGGACCTTGTGGGGCCCGAACCCCTCGTAGGTCACCAGCTCGAAAACGACCTTCTCGTCGGTTTGACCCGCGCCCTTCTTGATGGCGCGCTCGATGGTGTCGCGATAAACGGAGGCCTTGCGCGCCTTCTCGACCGCGGCGGCCAGCCGGGCGTTGAGGTCCGGGTCCGGCCCCCCCAGCTTGGCCGCGACCATGATTTCGCGGACCAGTTTGACGACCAACTGGCCTTTCTTCTGCGCGTTGGCCTCGCGGCCGGCCTGTTTCCATTGTGCGCCCATAGCGTCGGACCACTCTGCGTGCCCCGGCGCCCGCGTTCAATGCAAATCCGCCCGACCGTCAAGTTCGAACGCCTCTTCCGCTGACTGCGTTTTCCTCCACAAGGACTCGACGGCGGAGCGCATGCGCGGTCGGTCTCGGGGAGCCGATTTCGCTCAAGGGCCGACGGCGCGATAGAAGCCGCCGGCGTTCGTGCCGGGCGTGGTGAGCACGACTTGGTAGAGGTTGGTGAGCGTGCCGGTCCAGACCGGTGACCACGTGACTGGAGGCGACAGGCTGGGGGTCGATTGGAGGCTGTAGCCCGAGCCCAGCGCGCCGTAAACGGCGAGTTGGACCTGGGCTTGAACGAGCGTGGCCTCCAGCAAGGGCGCCCGGCCGACGAGGGCGACGCGGCCAGTGTCAGCCAGGGGGCTGGCCATGAGCGGTTGGCCATTGGCTTGATTGGCGCTGATCCCGGCGACCTTCAAGGGGACAAAGGCCGACGTGGCGTTACTGGTGGCGAGGAAGCCCAGGGTGGCGACGACCTGCGGTCCTTCGAGCGTCTGGCCGATGGGCGTTTGCAGGTTGATCTTGAAATAACTTGGACTGAGCATCAACAAGCTGCCGGCGGCCAACGGCGGGCTGGCCGCGGCCAGCGTCAGGTTGGTCAACCCCGGCACCGGCAGGTTGAGGAGGAAGGTCAGGTTGGTAATGGGCGCGCTGACGTTGACGGCGATGGCGACGGCCCCGGTCTGTCCCGCCTGCACGATCGTGGAACCCGGGGTGACTTCGAGGAAATTCCCGACGACGATGGCAAACGTTTGCGTGTCGGACAGAGGTGGCAATCCGTTGTCGGTGACGCGCACCGTCACCAGGTTGGTGCTCGAGCCCTGGGCCTGAGTCGGGACCCAGACGAAGAGGCCGTTGGTGGGGTTGATGCTGGCGCCCGGCGGCGCGCCGGGATCAAGGCTGAAAGTCAGCAGGTCGGGCGGAAGGTCCGGGTCCTGCGCGGAAGCACTGACGAGGACGGGCGTCAGCACCGCGGCGGCCTGGCTGGCGATGGGGGCCAGGACGGGGGCGTGATTGACCTTGTGGACGACGATGGTGAAGACATTGGTGTCCGACATCGGCGGCTTGCCATTGTCCGTCACGATCACGGTGATGAGGTTGGTGCTCGGGCTTTGGCTGACGGTCGGCGTCCACGACACCAGGCCCGTGACCGGATCGAGGGTCAGACCCGGCGGCGTTCCCGGACCGAGTTGCCAGGTCAAGGTCTGAAACGGCAGATCGGGGTCCGTGGCCGTCAGGGTCAACGAGAGACTGGCGCCGGCGTCCACGTCGATGACCGGCGGCGGCGGAGCGATGGTGGGCGGGTGATTGATCGCCAGGACGACGACGTTGAACGACTGGGTGGCGCTCAGGCTGGGCGATCCGCTGTCCGTGACGACCAGGGTGAACTGGTTGGTCGTGCCGTTGTCGGCAGGGCCGGTTTGCCAGGCGATGCGACCGGTGCCGGGGGCAAGCAAAGCACCCGGCGGCGCGCCGGGCAACAGTCTCCAGGTGAGCGTTTCCGCCGGCAGGTCGGGGTCAGTCGCCGTCGGTGTGAAGCTGAAGAGCGAGCCGTCAGCCACGGTTTGGTCTGGGATCGAGGTAATGGAGGGCGGGGCATTGCCGGTGGCGGTGGTGGAGGTTTGGGCGTCGGCCGTGGTGTGGGCGGCCTCCTGGTTGCCCGCGGCGTCGGTGGCCCGGCTGAAGAAGGCATAGGTGGTATTGGTCGTGCCGGGGTAGAGGGCGGCGGTCTGGGTGGTGTTGGTAATCCACAGGGCGAAAGGTCCGCCGTTGACCGAGACGTAAATGTTATAGAGCGCGATGCCGCTGCCGCCGGGGTTATCGCGGCCGGACCAAGTCACGCTGAAGCTGGGCGGGCTGATCGCCGGGAGTGGGGCGACGGCGCTGGTGGGCGGGGTGGTGTCGAGCACGCTATTGGTCGGCACATAGAACAGGGTGTAAATGCCGGCGCTGTTGTAGTCGAACAGGTGGACCTGGTTGGTCAGGATCGGCACCAGGTCGCCTCCGCGGAAAAAGCGGTCAGTGGTCCAGGCATTCGTGCCCAGGGGCACTTCGGAGTTGTCGGCGCGCAGGACGCGGGCGAGCCGGTATTGCGGCGGACCTGGGTCGGGGAATTGGAAGTAACTGCAGCCGGCCGGCGGGACGCTGGTGACGGTGAGGGATAGTTGAGTCGCCGACAGGGCGCCCAGGACGGCTGGGTTGGTGACGGCGCTGACGGATTGAGTCGAGCCGTCGCTCAGGTAAATCGTGTCCGGCAACAGGTCCGGGTCCGGCACGTCGTTAACCAGGAAATCCGGGCGGCCGTCCTCGAAGGGACCCGGGGCGTCCACGATATGCGTCAGCTCGTGAATTTCGACGCTGCGAATGAGCGAGAGACGCGGTTTGCCGAACTGATCGACCTCGGAAAAGGAAGCCGAGAAATTGGTAAAGCTCCCCTGCAGCGAGGAGGTGAATAGCCAGCGGGCGATCCGGTTGGTGCCCGGGTCGATCTCGCCGAGGTTCACGGTGAGGGAGGGGTTGACCGGTTGGTTCTCGACCTGGGTGCCCAGGATGGTGAAGTCGATCAGCAGGCCCTTGACGTTATCGACGACCTGCGGCTTGGCGCTCGTGATCGAGAGCGAATGGGCGGCGCCGTAGCCAACGTTCTGGACCTCGACGGCCAGGGAGTAGGGGATACTCGGCTCGATCTGCGGGGTGAAAGGGTCGTCGCCGTACACGTTCCGGTCGTGGAAATAACGCACGAGCAACTCCGGCTGTGGGTAAACCTGGATGGGTGCCGGCGCCAGGGGGACGTTGATGCCGGCGCCGCTCTGGGTGTAGCTGAGGGTTCCGCCGACGAGATAAACGGACATGCCGTTGGTAGGCGCGGCGTCCAGCGTGGGGATGATCGTCCAGGTCGCGGTGGCGGTGGTGTTGCCGGGCACTTGCCCGGTGCCGTCCACCGCCGTGAAGCCGGAGAGGGTTGGCGGGGTAATCGCGAAATTGGTCGTGACCAGGTTCCCGTTCAGATCGGTAACCTGGAGGCTGGCCTGGATATTTTGCAGGCTGTTGGTCAGATCGTTATTCAGGGTGAGGGTGGCGTTGAAGGCGTCGCGCGCGATGACTCCGCGCTGGTCGAGCCGCAGGTCCACCTTGGCGCAAACGGAATTGTCGCCTTTGGGCTCGTGGTTTGACAACGACGTAGCCGGGTGGATGGCCATCAAGGGCGGCGGGTTCTTCTTGCACTCGAAATGGTAGCCGGGCGGCGGTCCGAAGCTGCTGACCGGGTTGAACTGGTCCAGGTAATCCTCGTATTGCTGGGAGGTGATGACATTGCCGGAATTGGTGCTCGAGTTGTTGGGCACCAGGTTATAGACCTGGAAATAGAGATCGGGCAGGTCGCACCCGGTCGAGTCAAAGACGTAGGCGGCGGTGCTCTTGTCGATCACGTTCGGGCCGCACAGGTAATTCCAAAGCATCGACGCGGTGACCGAACAGGTGCCGCTGGCAGCATCCTTGGGGGTGTGCGCCTTCGCGGCTTGCGGACCCGTTGGGGGCAACCGCTTGAACAGCACCGGCACGGTGAGCGAGCTGTTGGCGGACAGCTTGCCCAGGTTGGTGATCAGGGGCGTGATTTGCACCCAGTCGGAACTCGGGAAATTAAGGAGGACCTGCTCGGCATCGATCAGGCCGTGGTTGGCGATGGTATAATTCACCTGGAATTCGTTGCCGGGGTATTGGGAAAGGTCCAGGGAAGCCGGCTCGATCGTCACCACCGGGATCGGCACCTGGGTCTCGAAGGTGCTGTCGATCTGGAAGGTGTATTGGTCCGGTATCGTGGTCGGTGTAACGGTGAAGCTATAAGTCACCGTCTGCCGCGAGAGGAAGGCGACAACGTTGGTGGTCAGCCCGGCGGGCACCAAGGCGGTCTCCCGGAAGGGATCATGCTTGTCCGCGCTCACGTCCACGATGTAGTAGGCTTCGGTCAGGTTGGTGAACAGCACCGTGCCATCCGCCCCCGTGTAGTTCGTTACTACCGGCGCGCCGCTCAGTGCGTCGGTCAACACGACCAGGGCGTTGGTGACCCGCGGAGCGCCGGAGGCGAAATAGGTATATTCATCCTCGGCGCTGACGAGCATGTTCCCGGTGGCATCGGAGATGGCCCGGAACGAATAAGGCACCTGCATCGCCGCATTGGTGGCTTGGACAACCAGAGTGCCCGTATAATTGCCCAGGGACAGGTCGGCGGCCGGCGACAGCAGGAGGGTGACCACCGCGTTGGAGCCGGGCGGCAAGGGCGGCAACTGGGCCGCCGAGGCCAGCCCAAGCCAGGGCGCATTGGGCAACACCACCTGCAAAGGACCGGTCGCGACGCCGCCGGTATTGGCCACAGAAAAAGCTACCGTCTTCTGCCCGCCGCGCTGCATCGCCCCCTGCACGGACGCCGGATTGGCCACGAGTTGCGGGCGCAATGCCTCGACGCGGACCAGGACGGTGAGATCCGCGGTGGCGCCCTCGGTGGTGGCGAGATGCAGCACGACCGGGCTCTGGTAGATGGAAGCATTGACGGCGTTGACGACGAGCCGGAGGTTGGCGGTGGCGAAGCCGGCCAGGGTATTGGTGTCGAGGCTGGCGGTGACAGTCAGGTTAGGTTGATTGGTGACAATGGTTACGACGAGATTGCTTAGCGGCACATCACTCAGGTTGGCGACGGTGGTAATGTTCGTAACGCCGGCGCCCTCGATCAAGTCCACCAACGGCAATGGCGCAACGCTCATCCCCAGGAGGGTGAAGGCATCCTGGGACGGAGGATTGGCCACGCCCGGAAAGGTCGCGGCGATTTGATAGACGCCCGCCTCGTTGGGCAGCGGGTAAAAGACGTTGGTAAACGTCCCGTCGGCCCGGGTGAGTACGGTATAGGTCCGGTCAGTGCCGCGCACCTGCACGTGAATCGTGAGCGGGACCAGGTCCGCGGGCGCGCCGGTGCCGCCCAAGGTGGCCTGGCCGTGCATCGGGATGGGTGTGTTGGCCAGGGCGGTATGCAGGTCGGCGGTGACCGTGGCGGTGTAAGCCGGTTGCACCACCAGCGGGGTCGGGCTGACCAGAACATTGTTATCCTTGGATAATTCCTGGACGCTGTCGGCCGCGTCCGCCTGAACGCTCAACCAATAGGTCCCCGGCACTGTCGGCGCCAGGAATGTGAAGGATTGCGGCACCGACTGACCGATGTCCAGCGGCGTGGTGTAGGTGGTCTGGGCCGCCAGCACACCGCCGCCAATGGTTGGAGTGCTGGAAAGGAAAACCCGCTGCACCAGGCTGGCGGTTACCGGCGCCAACCCTTGGTTCGCCAATTGAAACTGGCCGCTGAGTGTTTGCCCGGTTACGGCCGTTGCTGGAGCCGTGATGCTGGTGATGACCAAGTCCGGCAGCGGGGTCAGACTCGAAGAGCGGACGAGCGAGGCGGTATTATTGTTTTGGCCCGTGCCGGAGGCGTTGTATTCGAAAATGGAATTGAACACGTCGGCGGTGACCGTGAAGAGGAGGTTGCCGGCTCCGTTGGTGCCATTGGGCAGCGTGAAGGCGCAGGAACGATCGCGGGTCGTTCCATTGGTAAGGACTCCCAGGACATTCGTGTCGTAATAGATGGTGGTATTGAGCAGCGTGGCGCCGGTGTTGGTATTGACCACCGTCACCTGGTCGTACCAATTGCCCGCGGCGACGCCGGTGCCGCTGTTGAGGTCCTGCCAATAGAGCGTGACGTTGGTCCCCGAAGTCAGATTATCGGGTTGGACGAGCAGGCGGACCACCTGCAGGTCGGGATAGGCGGCGATGCCGGAAAGGACGGTGAGCGACGTCGTATTGTTGTTCTCGCCGGTACCGGCCGGGTTATACTCGAAAATGTTATTGAACACGTCGGCGGTGATGGTGACTTGCAGCGTGCCGGCGCCATTTGTCCCGTTAGGCAGCGTGAAGTTGCACGAGCGATCACGCGCCGTCGCATTGGTGAGTACGCCCAGGACATTGCTGTCATAATAGACGGTGGTATTGAGGAGGGTCGCGCCGGTGTTGGTATTGACGACCAGGACCTGGTCATACCAATTACCGGCAGCGGCGGCCGTGCCGCTGTTCAAATCCTGCCAGTGGATGGTGACGTTCGTGCCCGAGGCCAGGACGCTGGGCTGGGCCGCCAGGTTAACCACCTGCAGGTCGGGGTAGGCGGCCAGCGCCGAGACGGCGATGATGGAAGCGGTGTTGTTTGCCTGGCCGGTGCCGTTGGGATTGACCTCGACGAGCTGATTGAATGTGTCCAGAGCGACCGAGACCTGGAGGGTGCCGGTTCCGCGCGGGCCGTCCGGAAGTCGGAACGCGTAGGACCGGGGTCGGGCGGTGCCGGGCAGGATCGGGCCGTTGCCGGCGGCATTCGGGTCATAATAAACGGTGGTGTTCAGGAGTTGCTCGGCGGTGTTGGTGTTGACGACGGTCACGCGGTCGTAGAACCCGCCCCCGGTGTCCACCGATCCTGCATTCACGTCGTTCCAGGAGATGGTCATGGTGGCGCCGGACTGGAGCGACGCGGCGGGCGAGACCGCCAGGGCGGTTGGCACCAGGTCAGGCGCCGAAATCACGGTGAGGCTCGCGCTGTTAGTCAGGATGCCGGCACCGGCCGGATTATATTGAAAGACCTGGTGGGCGCTGTCGGCGGTGACGGTGATGCTGAACAGGCCGTAGGCGTTGGCGCTCGTGGGCATGGTGAAGGACAGCGAGCGGTTGCGGGAATCACCCGGAGCCAGCGGGCCATTGCCGGGATCGGCGAGGTTGTAATTGGTCGTGGTGTTCAGGATGACCTGGGCGGTGGTGGTGTTGCGGACGACAACGCTGTCGTTCCAGTTCGTGCTCGCGGTGCCGGAACCGGCATTGGTGACTTGCCAGTTGAAGGTCACGACGGAACCGGGCAACCAGCGGGTAGGTGGCGCGGCCACCAGGTTGGTCACTTGCAGGTAGGGATAGGGTGCCAAGGTGGAATTGAAGGTGGTACTGGCCGAGTTGTTTGCCTGGCTCGATTCCGCCACGCTGCCGAGGGCATTCACGGTCACGGTGGCTTGGAGCGTGCCGACGCTGTTGGTCCCGTCGGGCAACCGCACCGCGAGCTGCCGGTTGCGTACGGCCGTCGGAGCCAGCGGGCCATTGCCGGGATCGGCCTCGTTGTATGGCAGCAAAGAGTCCACCAGCACCAGGCCGGTCGCGGTGTTGCGGATCGTCACTTCGTCGCTGAAGGAGCCGCTGCTCGCGCCGCTGCCCGTGTTCTGGTCGGTCCATTGCACGGTCACCGTCCCGCCGGATTGGATGCCGCTGGACGGCAGGACCGAGACGGAGGAAACCACCAGGTCCGGCAAGGTGTTCGTGCCGAAAAGGGGCTGAGGCACGACGGTCGGGTTTGGGACCAAATTGAAGGCATAGGTGCCGCTGGCGGACGTGTCATAGATACGGCCTTCGACCGTGAGGGTGTAGGTTCCGGACTGGAGCAGGCCGATGGCGCCGATGTTGTTGTTCACGTATTGAGACATGAGGATGTTGCCATCCGGCGCGTAGATGCGGCAGTAAGGAGAATAGCTAAAGCCGCTGGTCGGCCTGCCGTCAAAGTAGTAACTGGCACCCGCCACACCGTTGAACTGGTATAGTACCGTGCTGTCGGACGGATTGAGGGTGTTGCTGACGACGGTGCCCGGGGTGAAAGCGGTTGCATCGGCGAAGTTCAGCAGTCTGAACGCGTAGTTTCCCGTGACCCGCGAGTTATCGCCGACCACGGTCAAGGTGTAGTCGCCCGCCGGAAGAGGCAAGGATGGATCCCCAACATCCGGACCGTCGGAACTGCTGAAGGAGCGCCAGTTGACCTCCTGTCCCCAGGGGGCGTCCAAACGCCAGTACAAGTCCGCGTTAGTCAACGCGTCGAAGTAAAGCGTGGCCGGCGCGGGCAGGGTGAAGGTGTAAAACTGACGCTGGCCGAGCGTGGCAATGGTTCCGTTGACGGTCGCACCGATGGTCAGCGCGTTGGTGCCGTAGGTGACCGGGAGCAAGTTGAAGGCGTAATTGCCGCTGGCCGAATTGTCATAAACGCGGCCCTCGACGGTGAGGGTGTAGGTGCCGGATTGGGTCAGCGTGAACGAGTCCAGATCGCCGTTGACGGGCGTGGCGGCAAGCACGTTGCCGGCGGGGCCGTAGAGACGACAGTAAGGCGTGTAGGTGAAGCCGGTGGTGGGGCGGCCGTCGAAATAGAACTGCTGACCCGCCGTGGCGTTGAACTGGTAAAAAATGGTGCTGTCAGCCGGGGTGAGCGCGTTGGTGACGAGGTTGCCGGGCGTAAACGCCGTCGCGCTCGTGAAGTCGAGCAAACGGAATTGGTAATTGCCGGTGACGCGCGAGTTGTCG
>JAGWYX010000925.1 GCA_018969165.1 Verrucomicrobiota bacterium | reverse complement strand
GCATCTGGGCGGCGACGGGTTCCTGCCGACGGACCAGGGTTTTGACCTGAATATCGGCGGCAATGCCAGCGGTTCGCCGTCGAGTTATTTCCCGCCCTACCGCAAGCCGGCGTTGCCGGACGGCGCGCCGGGCGAGTATTTGACGGACCGGCTGACGGCCGAGGCCGAAAGATTCATTGAAACGAATCGGGACCGGCCGTTCTTTCTCTACCTGGCGCATTACGCGGTGCACATCCCACTGCAGGCCAAGCGGGCGTTGGTCGAGCGGTACCAGCGGCGGCATCCCGGCCGCACGCAGACCAATTACCTTTACGCGGCGATGGTCGAGAGCGTTGATGACAGCGTCGGCCGAATCGTCCGCAAGCTCGATCAACTCGGCCTGACCGAACGCACCGTGGTCTTCTTCACGTCCGATAATGGCGGGCTCTCCGTGAAGGAAGGGCCGCACACGCCCTCGACCTCGAACGCGCCGTTACGCGGGGGCAAGGGTTATCTTTACGAAGGCGGCATTCGCGAACCGCTCCTCGTGCGGTGGCCGGGCAAGGTCCGGCGCGGCACCGTCTGTCGGGTGCCGGTCTGCAGCGTGGATTTCTATCCCACCATCCTGGGGATGGCCGGGGTCATGCCGCCAGCCAACCGCGCGCTTGATGGTGTCAGCCTCGTGTCGCTCCTGACGCAAAGCGGCCCGCTGTCCCCGAGGGCGCTGTACTGGCATTACCCGCACTACAGCAACCAGGGCGGCAAACCCGGCGGGGCGATCCGCGACGGAGCGTTCAAGCTCATCGAGTTTTACGAGGACCATCACCTGGAGCTTTACGACCTGGAGGATGACCTCGGCGAAACCACGAACCTGGCGGCCCGGATGCCGCACCAGGCGGAGGAAATGCGGCGGCAATTGGCCGCCTGGCGTCGGAGCGTGGACGCCCAGATGCCAACGCCGAACCCGGATTATCGACTGGCCATCTCGCCTGCCAGGATGGTCGCGCAATCCGCGGACGGCACCATCCTGCTGCACGCGCGCGATGTAACGGTGCACGGCGCCACGGTGCGCTACGAGCCGGACCCGCACAAGAACACCGTCGGGTTCTGGACCCGCCGCGAGGATTGGGTGAGCTGGGATTTTGAGGTGGCGCACCCGGGGCGGTTTGCGGTGGAAATTTTCGTTCTCAACCGGTAATGGGCGGAAAATGGATGGGTGGGTGTTTGGGGGTGAGCCAAATCCACGGTTCGAGGACCGCGGCCAGGGGCACGCAGAGCAGTGGGAACACCACTGCCACAGGATAAAGCCACCACCGCGGTCGGCTTGCCGGGCGGTCGGCGGGGACCCATTGGGCCGGCAGCCACACCATCAGTCCGTAAACAAAAATCCAAAGGGCGAATTCGCCGAGGTGCTGGAGGCCGAAGGCCGAGGTCTCGGCCAGTGTGCCGGTCAGGCCGAAGAGCAAGAACACCTCGAAGGCCGAAAAGGTCCAGCGGCGCAGCATCAGCGCCCAAGCGACGAACATCGGGACAAACACCACCACGCTGTGGTAGAGGACGACATCGAGGTAGTTGGCCGAGGCGGTGATATAGGCCTGGCCGGGGCGCACGCCGAACAGGGGAGCGCAATTGGTCAGGAGGGTGGTGATCGCCTCCTCGAGCAAGGCCAGGGCCGTGGAGCCCAGGACGAACTTCAGCATCCACGGCAGGCGCATGCGTGCCACGAACCCACACCACGACTCGCGCCACCGCCACATCGTCAGACCGCACCCGCCGATCCAGAGCAGGATCAACCCCCAGCCCATGCCGACCACCGCCCGCCGCACCGGGCTCTTCCACGTCGCGGCCAGCACCAGGCCGGACATGACGACCAGCCACGTCGCCAACGCCAGGACCAGCAAGCGGCCCCACCGCTTTTCCCGACCCGCCGGTGTGCGGGGCGCTTGGGGGGTCGGCGTCACGACCAATGAAAATCACTCCTTCACGAACTGGTGCAGCTTGAGCCAAAAGAGGCAATCCGCCGCCCACGGGTGCGGGTGCGCGAAAGGCGGCTTATCGGCCAGGCCGATTCCGTGCCGGCCCTGCTGATAAATGTGCAGGTCGAAGGGGACATGGTTCCGGCGCAAGGCCTCGGCGAACTGGAGGCTGTTCTCGACCG
>JAGWYX010000924.1 GCA_018969165.1 Verrucomicrobiota bacterium | reverse complement strand
TCTATGCGCTCGCGGCGGCCCTCTGGCTGGGGGGGCCGGGTTTACCTGCAAGTCAAGGATATACGTCGTTCGCCGCAAACGTACAGTTCGCTCGTCTTGAAGGCGATCGCGCGATTCAGGCCGTTCACGAAGTTCATGTACGCCGCAGACCCGATCTACTCCTTCCACGCCGGGATTCCCCTGCCGCCGCAGATTGGTATCATTCCGCTGAAACGGCTTTGGTCGGGCGACATGACCAATGATCAGATGGCGGCCGAGATGCAGCGGGTCAAGCCCGAACTGGTTTTGCTGCGCAACGACGGCAACGAGGTCCCGTTCCAACGACTGCTGGATACAGCCTACCGTCTGGTGTACGAGGACGCGGACCAACGACTGTACGCAACCAGCGCGGTCATCCGGGAGGCGAGATGGTGAAGTCTTCGGTCAGAGCCCAAGGCGAGCCATCGGACAGCGCCGGTGCTTCCACCTCGGACCGAGGGCATTGTCTCATCCAAGCCCGGAGAAGATCGACCCGGATGGAGGGCTTCGGCCGGTACGTCAAGTTCTGTCTGGTGGTGGCTTCCGGGGGCGGTGTCCTAATTTCGGAGCGCGGCTCTATGAGCCGCAGCATAGCGGCTTCAAAATCAAGCCGCTGCGAGTCACAGACTCGCGCTCCAACCGCGAATTTCTGTCTGGTGGTGGCTTCCGGGGGCAGTGTCCTAATTCCGGAGCGCGGCTCTATGAGCCGCAGCATAGCGGCTTCAAAATCAAGCCGCTGCGAGTCACAGACTCGCGCTCCAACCGCAAATTCGGACACTGCCCTTCCGGCGTGGTCATCGACATGGGGACACTGTATCTGCTCCTTGGTTGACATCCTGCGGTGCCGCGGCGCAACGCCAGCAAACTGATCGCCGCCGAGGCTGCCGTCGTGAACAACTTTGCCTGGAAGGTTGACCAGCCAAATGAACGACCACGAGGCGATGTGAAACGGCTTTCAGGCTGAGTCGATCATACGTATAGGTATTATTCATTTGCCAAAAGTCGGGGGATGCCGGATAGTGAAGGCGCTTAACGTCCGCATCACGCAATTGAATACAAGAGCCCATCGACCGGCCCGCCCGGGCGCCGCTGCGCGCCGCGCGCTGGCCGCCGCCCTGGCCGTGACCTGGGCGCTCGCCGCCGGGGCCGAGCCGGACGCCGGTCCGGCCGACTGGCCGATGTTCCGGGGTCAGCCGGGATTGCTGGGCCTGGCCACGGGTCGGTTGCCGGACCGGCTGGACCTGCTGTGGAGTTTCAAGGCCGAAGGCCCCGTCAAGTCGTCGCCGGCCATCGTTGGCGGCCGGGTCTATTTCGGGGCTGATGACAGCAACGTGTATGCGTTGGACCTGGAGTCGGGTCGCAAGGTCTGGTCGTTCAAGACCGGGGGCGAGGTCGAGTCCTCGCCGCTGGTGTTACAGGGGCGGGTGTTCGTCGGCTCGGCTGACGCCTCGCTTTACGCGCTGGAGGCGGGAACGGGCAAGCGGTTGTGGAAGTACGAGACGGGCGACAAGATCCTGGGCGCGCCCAACTGGGTGCGCTCGCCCAAAGGCGACGCGACGTGGATTCTGGTGGGCAGTTACGATTTCAAACTGCATTGCGTGGACGCGGTGACGGGCAAGCCGGTGTGGACGTTCGAGAGCGGCAATTACATCAACGGCTCGCCCGCGGTGGCGGGGGGACAGACGGTGTTTGGCGGGTGCGACGCCCAGTTGCACGTGATCTCGCTGGCCACCGGTCAGCAGGTCAAGGCGGTGGACGCCGGCGCGTACATCGCGGGGTCGGTCGCCCTGGCCGATCACTGCGCGTATTTCGGGCATTACGACAACGCGTTTCTGTGCGTGGATCTGGGTGCGGGGAAGATCGCCTGGACGTTTCATGATCGGAACTTCCCTTATTTCTCCTCGCCGGCCGTGACCCCCGAGCGGGTCGTTTTTGGGGGGAGAGACAAACAGGTGCATTGCGTGCGGCGCTCCGACGGGCGGAACTTGTGGGCGTTTGCGACGCGGGGCAAGGTGGACAGCTCGCCGGTGGTCTGCGGGGACAAAGTGGTGGTGGGCTCGGATGACGGTCGGTTGTATGTGGTGTCGTTGGCCGACGGCAAGGAGCATTGGTCTTACGACA
>JAGWYX010000923.1 GCA_018969165.1 Verrucomicrobiota bacterium | reverse complement strand
AATCTAAGCCACAGGCTGGCAGTGGAACAATTGCGCGGCATAGGCCGCCACGTCCAGGTAGAGGCCCTGGTTTACCAGGTCGTCGCCGCGACGCACATGGATTTCGTCGCCGAGCAAATCCTTGAGCCTCCAATTGGTTTGGCTCAGTTCCGGGATGGTCAGCGGGGCGTAACATTGGCTGCGGTGCTCAGCCAGGTTCACCACCACCACGTCAAACCCACCCGCGGACGCTTGCCATTGCACAAGGACAAAATCTTCGGCCGTCGGGTTGTCGGACCAGGCCGGGCGCGGCCGGAGGAGTTCGGCCCGCCCGGCGCCTACGGCCGTCTTGGGCAAGGTGGCCAGGAGGGCGTCGTAAAGGGCCACGACCTGGGGCTGGGGCGGCTCGATCGCACGGCGAGCGAGCGCGACGGGGACATGGACCTGCGCCCCGGTCAATTGGCCCTCATGCAGCAGGCGCAGGCCGGGCAAGCCTAGCATGAGCAGGGCGGCGGCGCGATGCTCCGCCGACGACAGGATCGAGGCGATGCGCGGTTCGTCGTGGTTCTCCAGGAAGTGGGCGCTGGCGGCGACGAACCGGGGTGTCACCCCGAGCAAGTGCCGTTGGGCTTCGGTCCGGTTACGATAGACCAGGTAGTCGTAAAGTCGCTTGTCGTAAGTGTAATCAAAACCCAGGTCCTGGAGGCGCGCCTCCAGGTCCCAATACGCCTCGGCGAAAAACATAAACCCGGGCAGCTCCGCCTTGACTGCCTGAATCGCCTCCGCCCAGAACTCGGATTCGGCGGCCTGCCCGACCGGGAGATACCCCTGCCAGGTCCGGGCGAAGACCTCGTTCAAGAGCAGCATCGCCATGTCGCACCGGACCCCGTCACAGCGCCGGGCCACGGACTGCAACAATTCGAGCGCGGCCCGGCGGGTCTCCGGCAGGCGATAGTCCAGTTGCACGGTGTCCCGCCAGCAAGGAAAGTTCGGGTCCCGACCGTGCGCCAGCCAACGTGCCCCGCGGGGGCTCTCCTGCCGGAACACGTCTTGGGTCTCGGTCGGGCTTTGCACGAACACGTCGGGGCGCGCCGCGACCCAGGCATGGTCGAGCCCGAGGTGGTTGGGCACGAAGTCCAGCAGGAGTTTCAGACCACGGTCGTTGAGTTGCCGGCGAAAGGTTTGCAGGCCGGCGTCGCCGCCGAGGTCGGCGGGCACGCGGTAATCGGCGATGGCATAAGGCGAGCCGCAGACATCGGCCTCTCGCCAATCCGGCAGCGCCTGGGCGTAGCGCTGGCGCGCTTCCCGCCCCACCAGGCTGACGGCGCGGCTCAGCGGTCCGGTGGTCCAAACGCCCATCAGCCAGAGGTGGGTAAAGCCCCGCCGTTGCCAGGCTTGGAACTCGGCCTCCGGAATGCGGTCCAACCGCACCGCCCGGCCCGAGCGGGTCGAGAGTTCCCGGAGCCAGCACCGGGTGTTGAGTTCGTAAAGCAGCGGATTACTCATTGAGCACTTTGAGCGCCTTCTTGGGATCAGAGACCCGAACAATCAACAGCCCTTTCTTGGCGCTGGGGCTGGTGGCGCAATAGGCATATTCGATGTTGATTTTCGTCTCCGCCAACTTGTGAGCAATGCGAGCCAAGGAGCCCGGCTTATTGTCCCCCTCGATCATCAGCACATCGGCCTCGACCACCAATGAGCCGTGCTCCTCGAAAATGAACAGGGCCCGGTGCGGATCGCTCACCACCATCCGCACGACGCTGTGGTCGATGGTGTCACTGGTCGAGATGGCGTAGATATTGATCTTGGCCGCGCTCAGGGCATCGCAGACGCGCGCGAGCGTGCCGGGTCGATTCTCCAGGAACAGGGCGAGTTGTTTGGTGATATGCATAGGTCCTTCCCATCGTGGGCGTCGTTTCGGGCGACCGAGCCAAGTCGCGCTGGCGTGATCTTCGGCCTGCGGGCCACCCGCACGGTGGCGGTCCCGCGGCTGAGCCGCCATCAGCATCCAACCATCTTCCCGAGAGTGGCGCCAGTCAAAATTGCGCCGCAGTTTTGGTCCGGAGCTCTGTGAACCGCCGCACGCTCGCCCGGCCGTTGGGATCGAGGCCATTTCCAGGCCCTGTCAGCACCGCCGCCGCTGCGGGTCGCAGACCCGCGCTCCA
>JAGWYX010000922.1 GCA_018969165.1 Verrucomicrobiota bacterium | reverse complement strand
TTGACCGGACAACAAAAGGATGCGGAACTCAAGGACTCTGCCAAGGCGTGCCTCAGAGCGTCCCAGCGACGGACACGCGGAGACACGAGGTCCTGACGAGCCGCCGTGCGGATGACGGGTGCTGGCGGATGTTCGTACCGGTTCTGCGAGCCGGGATGAGAGCCGGGAATTGCCACATTCAAGCCCTCGGTTGGCGCGACAGACAAAACAGGACCGAACACCACAGGATGAAGACGAACAGGATCGAATAGACTTGCAGGGGAAAATCGAACCGCGCGTAGAGCAGGCACGCGCCGATCGCCACCCACATCAGGTGCACCGCCGTGCGCGGCAGCGGGATGCCCCCGCCGGCGAACCAGCGTCCCAGCGCCAACGCCAGCATCAACAGCACCAGCGTCAATCCGATCCGTCCAAAGGTGATCCGCGTCTCGAGCCAGTCGTTGTGCGCCCAGACTTCCCAGACCTGGTTCAGGCCGGCGCGATACTCCTGGTAGAGCGGTCCAAAGGTGCCCGGCCCGGATCCGAGCCAGGGAAAATCCTCCGCCATCTTGTGCGCGTTCTGGTAGAGCTCGACCCGGCCACTCATCTCGTCGGTGAAGATGGTTTTCAGCCGTTGCTCGAGCTGGGTCCAACCCAGGTAGCCGGCCAGGCTAATGATGACCAGGAACAAGGTAATCACCCCCACCCGGCTGAGCCAGCCGCCGCGCCGCGTGCGCCACAACAGCAACGCCGTCGCGAGCAGGATGCCCCCGGTGGCGGTGAGGGCCCCGCCACGCGCGGTCGAAATGATCGGCCCGGCCGCCGTCAGCACGGCGCAAGGCAACAGCACGACGTGCGGACCCGAGCCGGCGCGCACGGTCCGGCGCGGGGAAAACCTGGCCACGCGGCGCAACGCCCACCAGAAGGCCAGACAAACCGGCCAGATCAGGTTCAGGTATTCGGCCGCATTGCCGCGGTAGGCGAACGGGCCGAATTGGGAGATGGCTTCCGTGTTCCAATACGGTTGCCGGATCCAGAGCAGTTTGCCGGTGCCGGACAGCCGTTGCAGAATGCATTCCAGGGCGAGCACGGCCCCGTTCACGCAGACGACCCAAAAGAGGCGCTGCAGCCTGGCGGGAAGCCGCGGGTTGGCCGAAGTGGGTTCGAGGTCGGACAACGCAGGAGCCGCAGTCGAGGGCGGACCTTCCATTGCGGTGCGGCGTTCGGGGCGGGATTTGCCGAGCAACCAGTCGCGCACGGCCCAGAACACGAAGGCCAGCCCGAGATACTGCCAGAACACGAACCAGGTGCTGCGGCTGTCATAACTGTGCGGCAACCATTCGAGGCAATCGTGGAACTCGAACAGCCGGCGCGTTGGATCGTAGGTGGCTCGAGCGTTCAAGCTACTCACCAGGCAGTAGCTCAGGACCACCCCCGTCAAGGTCGCCAGAACCAACGTCAGGAAACGGCCGGCGGGAGAGGGGAGATTGGCGGTCGGGGATTGGTCAGTCGAGGTCTTGCTTTCGCCTCCCGTTCTTTGTGCTTCATCCCTCATCCGCCCCGCCGTCTGGCCCCAGCGAACCGGCTGGTAACCGGTCCGCCAACGCACCGCCCACTTGGTCAGGAGCAAGGCCCCAATGGCGAACGCGGCCCAATTCATAGTCCAGGTGGACCAGGTCTGGGTCGTGCCGTAGGCCCAGGGGCCGAACACGACCATGAAATAGAGCACGCCTTCGGTCGCCCAGTCGCAAAGCTCGTAAAGCCTGGGGGTCCGCGGCCGGTGGCTCGAGCGCCGGTGACGGTGCCGCGGTTCCGACTCCGGCACGGCCGAGGGGTCGAACGGCTCGTCCCGGGTGCCAGTTGGTTCGGAAATTGCCATTGCAAACCGCATTGAATGGAAATCCTGCCGGCCCCACAAGTCCTAAGAAAATCAGTTGACGCCCGCCCGGCCGGCCATTAAAAGTAACTCCGTGAGTCGGATTCTGGACAATCTACTGCTGAGCCGAGCGCTGCTGTTGCGCAGCGCGGCAGTCGGGTTGTAATTCCGCCACACGGACTTTTTAAACCCCACTGCCTGCGCTGGCGGTGGGGTTTTTGCATTTCGACCCTCGCCGCCGCTTGAACCCTATGAAAGACAACCGAATCCTCATCTTCGACACCACGCTTC
>JAGWYX010000921.1 GCA_018969165.1 Verrucomicrobiota bacterium | reverse complement strand
GACCACGCCGACACTCTCCGTGGCGAATCCGACCTTGGCGATGAGCGGGGACCAGTTCCAGTGCGTGGTCAGCAATGCCAGCGGTTTTGTCGCCAGTGCGCCCGCCGTGCTGACGGTGCTCGGCCTGCCGCCTACGATCAGCGTCCAACCCGTCGCCCAAATGGTTCTGGTCGGCAGCCCGCTGACATTGCAGGTGACCACCGCCGGCACCGGTCCGTTCGCCTGCCAATGGCAATTCAACGGCCTCAACCTCACCAACAACATCATCCTCACCGTGGCCGGCGGAGGGAGCGCGGACGAGATACCCGCGACCCAGTTCCCCCTTTCCGCGCCGACTGGCTTGGCGGTTGATCGGGCGGGCAATCTCTTCATTGCCGACTCCTTGAATAATCGCATCCGCAAGGTGGGCACCAATGGGATCATGGCCACCTTCGCCGGGAGCGGCTCGGGCTTGCTGCTGGGAAATCTGGGCGACGGCAGACCGGCGATCCGTGCTTCCCTGAATCGGCCGGGCGGCATGGCCGTGGACAGCCTGGGCAACCTCTTCATCGTCGATTCCTGGTCTGCTCGCATCCGCAAGGTGGACACCAACGGGATCATCTGGACGGTGGCCGGCGGCGGCTCGTCCTCCCCGGGCGATGGCAAGGCGGCGACCAACGCCATCCTGATGAACGCCGTCGGTGTGGCGGTGGACACCGCCGGCAACTTGTTCATTGCCGAAAGTGGCCGTAATCGCATCCGCAAGGTGGACACCAACGGGATCATCTCGACGGTCGCCGGCAACGGGGCGTCCGGCTACGGTGGGGACAGCCGTTTGGCGACCGATGCCCGTCTGACCAGCCCAAGCGCGGTCGCCGTGGACGCTGCCGGCAACCTTTACATTTCGGATTCGGGTAATACCCGCATCCGGGAAGTGGACACCAACGGGGTCATCTTCACAGTCGCAGGCGGGGGTCCGAGCTACCTGGGGGACGGGTACCTGGCAACTCATGCCAAACTGTTCAACCCCGGCGGGATTGCGCTGGACGCCGCCGGGAATCTCTACTTCGCCGATCCCGCCGACAACCGCATTCGCAAGGTGGATACGAACGGGATCATTTCCACCGTGGCTGGCAATGGGAATCCTACCTATGCCGGGGACGGCAAGTCGGCCACCAAGGCCAGCCTGAACCGGCCGGCCAATGTGACCATGGACAGCGTCGGCAATTTGTTCGTCGCCGATACCGGTAATAACCGAATTCGGAGAATTGACCTCAATGGCATCATCACCACCGTGGCCGGGTCCGGGGCCTGGAGCATGCGCGGGGCCTTGCTGGCCGACGGGACAACGGCGACGAACGCCGGTTTGTTCCGCCCCCAGGGGGTGAAAGTGGACGCGGCTGGTGAACTGTTCATTGCGGATACCTGGCACCAACGCGTTCGCAAGGTCGATCGCCAGGGAGTCATCCGCACCGTCGCGGGCAATGGAAATTACGGCTTTTCGGGGGACGGCAAGGCGGCGACCAACGCCAGCCTGAATCGGCCCAGCAACGTCGCCTGGAATGCGGCCGGCGACCTGTTCATCGCCGACACCTACAATAACCGCATTCGTAAAGTGGACAGCAACGGCATCATCACCACAGTGGTGGGTCGGGGCTCCCCCGATTACAGCGGGGACGGTAAGGCGGCGACCAATGCCGGCCTGGCACAGCCCAACGATGTTGCCTGGGATGCGGCCGGCAATTTGTTGATTGCCGACACCGGCCACCACCGCGTCCGCAAAGTGGACGCCAACGGAATCATCACGACGGTGGCCGGCGGTGGAACCCAGAATCCCGGCGATGGCGGTCCCGCCACGAATGCCAGCCTGGCGGTCCCCGTGGCCTTGGCGCTCGATACGGCCGGCAACCTCTACGTCGCCGACGCGCAGGACAATCGCGTGCGCCGGGTCGATACCAACGGCCTCATTACGACCGTCGCCGGCAATGGCATGCTCGGCTTCGCCGGTGACGGCGACGCGGCGACCAATGCCAGCCTGGCCAGCCCGGTTGGCGTGGCCGTGGACAGCGAAGGCAACCTGTTTATCGGAGATTCCTCTTTCTCCCTCGTTCGCGAAGTGGACCGGCTCGGGTTCATCAGCACGGTTGCCGGCAACGGCAAATCCGGCT
>JAGWYX010000920.1 GCA_018969165.1 Verrucomicrobiota bacterium | reverse complement strand
CTGCCATTGATACTGCAACGACCCGGTCCCGACCGCCGTCACTTGCAACGTCACGGTCGATCCCGGTTGCGCCAGTTGGTCGGAAGGTTCCTCGGTAATGGCCGGCGGGAATACCACCGTGACGGTGGCGACGACGCTGGTCACGCTGCCATCGGGGTTGGCGACGATGACCTGGTAATCGCCCCCGTTGGCCGTGGAAACGCCGATGAGTGTCAAGGTCGGACGGTCCAGCAGAGTGACCTCGCGGATGCGGTTGTTGCCGGCATCGGCGATGAACAAGTCGCCCGCGACATCGAGCGCCACGGCGCACGGGTTGGCCAGGCTGGCGTTGGTGGCCGCACCGCCGTCTCCGGAGTAGCCGAGTGCTCCACTGCCCGCCACCGTGATGATGACCCCGTTGGTGTCCACCACTCGGATACGGTAGCTGTATTGGTCCGCGATGAACAAGTCGCCGGCCGCGTCCAGCGCCAACGCCAGCGGGTTGGCCAGGCTGGCGTTGGTGGCCGCGCCGCCGTCCCCGGCATAAGTGAACCGTCCATCGCCCGCCACCGTGGTCATCACGCCACGGGTGTCCACCTTGCGCACGCGGTTATTACCCGCGTCGGCGATGAACAGGTTGCCGGCTCGGTCCACCGCCAATCCACCGGGATACTTCAAACTGGCATTGGTGGCCGCGCCCCCGTCCCCCGAGTAACCCCCCGCGCCGTTGCCGGCCACGGTCGTGATGATCCCGTTCGTGTCCACTTCGCGGATGCGGTGGTTCCAGGAATCGGCGATAAACACGTTGCCGGCAGCATCCACCGCCACACCCGACGGCCCGGTCATCGTCGCGTCAATCGCCAGCCCGCCGTCACCCGCAAAGCCCTGCGTCCCGTTGCCCGCCACCGTCGTGATCGTCCCGTGGGCGTCCACCTTGCGGACTGCGTTGTTCCACGTATCGGCGATAAACAGATTACCGCGACCGTCCAGCGCCAGCCCGGTCGGATTGGCCAGGCTGGCCGCAATGGCCGGCCCGCCGTCGCCCGAGTAGCCGACGGTCCCATTGCCCACCACCGTCGTGATACGGCCGCCTGTGCTCACCTTGCGAATGCGCGCGCTGTCCGCTTCCGCAATGAACAGGTTGCCCGACTCGTCAACCACCACGCCGGCGGGGTTCGCCAGACTGACATTGGTAGCCGCGACACCATCGTCCCCCGCACCGGGCGTCCCGCCGCCGGCGACCGTGGCGATGACGCCATTGGGCAGGTTCGTTCCGTCGAGTTGCCACTGGTAAGTGAGCGCGCCCGCACCGGAAACAATCACCGTCAAGTTGGCCGTGCCTCCGGCCAGCACGGTCAGATTGGTAGGCTGGCTCGTGATCACGGGCGGGCTTTGGGCGAAAACCGGGCCTGGGCAAATCACCAGCGCCGCCAATGCCCATACCAGGTTCCGAAATCGAATGACGACCCTGCCTCGGTCACCAATCGCGGATTCGGCGACCTCGTTGAATCCCGGTAATTCTGGCTTGGCGAAGCCAAACACGGCGACAGCCTCGACCTCCGACCTCGCCATCCTCCGACACGATGTGCCATCCGCATCCATCCTCCGCGAGCCTACGGTGGCGCGAAAACGGTGACAAGACCAATTAGATGTCTTCCCGCGACGGTCGTCTCTGGTTGACAGACGATAATCCCTCTCCGCCCCTGCTTTTCCCCCGGCGTCCTTGATTCCCCGAACCGCCAGTCGCCCTGCGTTGACGACCCCATCGGCTTCACGGTCGCCGCTGTACTGCTGGTCGTTCCTGCTGAATCCCGTCCAACACCGGCCGAATCGGCTTGGCGTGCGGCGCGCAAAGGGTATCCTCCGGTCAATGCCTCCGAGCAGATTAACCATCGGTTACCTTCGAGAACTATGAAACACTCCCTTCCCCCTGGCGCTCCCCTCTCCCGCCGGAGTTTCCTCGCGATCGCTGGCGCGGCTTCCGCCGCCCTCGCCACGCGGCTCTCCGCCGGCAACCCGGCTCCCGACCCGGCCACACCCGTATCCCCAAAGGCCAAGCACCCCCCGATCGGGCTCGAGCTCTACTCGGTGCGCGACGAGCTGGCGCGCGACCTGCCCGGGACGCTCAAGGCGGTCGCGAGCTTCGGCTATGAGGTGGTCGAGTTCTAC
>JAGWYX010000919.1 GCA_018969165.1 Verrucomicrobiota bacterium | reverse complement strand
CCGCAACGACGGCGTCGGCCTGCGCGGCATCAACCAGAACTTGACCGACCCGGTGGCGCTCCTCAAGGCCAGGCTGCCCGCCACCGAATGGCAAAACGCCGGCGCCGTCGCCGATTGTTTCCTGGGCGCTCTTCTCCCGGGCGAAGGCAAGGCCAACCTGGACCTCTACCGCACCGCCGCGATCAATTTCCTCAATACCGCCAACGACGGCGTGACGCCGTCGCCCTTCAGCACCCTGTCCATGACCGGCAATCCTTCGCCGTATGAAACGCGCCTCCGCGGCATGGTGGCGATGCTGATGACCTCCCAACGGTTCCAGGAACAATAAACCTATGGATAACTTCCACCTCCTGACCCGTCGCTCGTTTCTGGATCGGGGCATGAAGATCGGACTGGGCGTCGCCCTCTCGACCCTGGTCGATATCCCGATGCTCATGAAACGCGCCCTGGCCCAAGGCACCCTCGGCCTGGATGGAAAAAAACTCCTGTTCGTCTTCCTCCGCGGCGCCAACGACGGACTCAACTCGCTGATCCCCGCCCTGGATCCCGCCTACAACACCACCAACCGCCCCCACATCCTCATCCCGTCCGATCCGGCCACCGACTATTCGGCCGCCGGGCCCTGTGATTGGCCGGTGAGCGCCCTGCCGACCGACCCGACCTTCGCCTACGGCCACGCCATTCGCGTCGGCAACGGCTTCGCCGCCCTGCACCCCTCCCTCAAATTCCTGGCCCCCGTTTACAACACCGGCGACCTGGCCCTGGTCCACCGCGTCGGCTACCCCAACCAGTCCCGCTCCCATTTCAGCTCGCAAAATTATTGGGAAACCGCCGAGCCCAACAACGACCTGGTGCTCGATGGCGTCTTTTACCGCGCCATGGTCGAGTCCGGCCTGGCCAACAGTTCGCCCCTGACCGGCGTCTCCGTCCAATCCGCCTTGCCGCTGTCGCTACGCGGTTCGGCGGCGGCCATGACCAATCTGACCAACCCGACCCGCTACGACTTGATCGGCATCCCCGAGCCGTTGGCCAATCTCAAAGCGGGCAACGCGGTGCGCGCCGCCGACCTGTTCCCCTTTCCCGCCAAGCAGAACCGCGAGTTGCTGAGCCTCCAATTCCAGAACCTCACCAATACCATCGCCATCTTCAAACAGATCAACTTCACCGAGGCGGGCAATACCTTCAAGGACGACGCCAATACCGACGGCGATACCGGGCCTTACTACCTCTTCCCGACCACCAACGCCAAAAACGGCGGCTACGCCCTCCATGCCAACAACACCGGCAAATACGTCGTCGATCCCAGCGCCTACGGCTTCTTCACCAACCTCAAAGCCGCCGCCCTGATCCTGAACAAGACCGACGCCATCGTCGCCGGCACCGAGATGTACGGCTTCGACACCCATAACCAACAAGGCAGCGTCACCGGCACCCAGGCCAACCTGCTCCGCACCATCGGTTGGATGATGTACGGCCTGCGCAAATACTTCCTGAACTACGCCGACAAGGCCACCTGGAACAACCTCGTCGTCGTCACCCTCTCCGAGTTCGGCCGCACGACCATCCAGAATGCCTCCCTGGGCACCGACCACGCCGAGGCCAGCGTGATGTTCCTGGCCGGCGGCGCCATCAAGGGCTATAACAAAGGCAATCCCTCCGGGGTCTTCGGCTGCCAACCCGCTGACAAAATTCCCTGGATCACCGGTCAGACTGGCTCGATGTTCGGCGTTATCAAACGTTACCTCAAGCGGACCACCGACTACCGCTCGGTCCTCGGCAAAATCATCCGTGACCATCTCGGCGCCACGCAGGACCAGTTGAATGGGATCATCCCTGGCTACGCCAGCGCCGGCGAGCAACTCCTGGCCGGCGGCACCTCGAACATCGACGGCACGCCGATCGTCGGCGAATTGCCGCTGGTTTAAAGCTTGGCGATCCCACCGCTTGCTCCCAGACTTCTGACGAACCGGCGCTCGGTAGGGCTGCCGCCTCCGGCCGCGCCGCCTCAGGTCGGAAAGGGGCGCGCCGGGACGTCGACGCCCGACCAGCCTCAGGTCCCGATGCACACCCGGAGAACCGTGGGAGCTTCCCGTGAACCCCGTAGCAGCGGACGTCAGTCCGCTCCATCTGCTCACCAACGCATTGGAGCCGA
>JAGWYX010000047.1 GCA_018969165.1 Verrucomicrobiota bacterium | reverse complement strand
AAGGCCTCGGACGGGGTTTGCGAGACCACCATCGTGTCCGCCCGGGTGTTCATTTTGATCAGGCTCTCGCGAAACCGCGGGAACGGCGGCACGCCCGAGACAATGTCCGCAATCGCCTGGTTGACGGCCACGGACCAGGCGAGCACCGGCGCCAGGGCCTGGTTGCCGGCCTCGACCTCCTGTTTGAGGGTGACGTTGCCCAGCTTGGTCTCGCGGGCGATCCAGGCCTCCAGCGCCCGGGTGTCGGGGACCTGGACCTGGCGGGCGAGGACCTCCTGGCGTTCGCGCAAGAGGTGCAGGGCGCGCACCAGCGCCGGGAAACGGTTGGCCCCGCGCGTCTTCGAATAGAGATTCACGAAGTCCCACACCTGCCGCGCGTATTTGCTGACCGCCTGGAGCCGGAAATGTTTGACGAACATGGGCGTGAAACATTCCTTGTGCTTGATCTCCATCGAGTCGAATACGCAGCCATCCGAGTCGATGCCGATGAAGAACTCGTGGGTGGGTTTGAAGTCTCTGAGGACCTGGGCGGGTTCTTTCATAAGCTTTCGCTTGTGGGCGGGCGCCAGGCGGCGGCGGTTGCGGCGACGGGGCATCGCGCGCCACCCGGTTGATCGGTGGCTAGAGACCTTGAATATTGGAACATGCCCCCGCCTGGTTCATGGGATGCCGGCGGCGCACTCGGGTCAGACGGTGTAGGTCCCGGAAGCGGTGGTGCCGCCGTGGCCGGTCCAATTGCTGTGGAAGAACTGGCCGCGGGGCTGATCGATGCGCTCGTAGGTATGGGCGCCGAAATAATCGCGCTGGGCCTGCAGGAGGTTGGCCGGCAGCCGTTCGCTGCGGAACCCGTCGTAGAAGGCCAAGGCCGTGCTGAAGGCGGGCGTGGGGATACCCTTGCGGGCGGCGGTGCTGACGACCTTGCGCCAAGAGCGTTGCGCGCCTTTGATGGCCTTTTTGAAGAACGGATCCAGCAACAGGTTGCTCAGGTCACGGTTCTTGTCGAAGGCCTTCTTGATTTCGCCGAGGAACAGGCTGCGGATGATGCACCCGCCGCGCCACATGAGGGCGATCCCACCGTAGTTGAGGTTCCAGCCGTGCTGCTTGGCCGCCGCGCGCATGAGCATGTAGCCCTGGGTGTAGGAAATGATCTTCGAGGCGTAGAGGGCGCGGCGGATGTCGCTGATGAACTGATCGCGGTTTCCGGAGATCTTCGAGGCCGGGCCCTGGAACACCTTGGCCGCGGCCAGCCGCTCCTCCTTCAGCGCCGAGATGCACCGGGCATAAACCGCCTCGGCGATCAGCGTGATCGGGATGCCCAGATCCTGCGACGAGATCACGGTCCACTTGCCAGTCCCCTTCTGGCCGGCGGTGTCCAGAATCTTGTCCACCAGGGGTTGGCCGTCGGTGTCTTTGAAGGCCAGGATGTCGCGGGTGATCTCGATCAGGTAGGAATTCAGCTCGGTGTCATACCATTTGGCAAAGACCTGGTGCATCTCGTCGGCGCTCATACCAAGGCCGACCTTCATCAGGTTATAGGCCTCGCAGATGAGCTGCATGTCGCCGTACTCGATCCCGTTATGGACCATTTTGACGTAATGACCGGCCCCATTTTCGCCCACCCAATCGCAGCAGGGCGAACCGTCTTCGACCTTGGCGGCGATCCCCTGGAAAATCTCCTTCACGTGCGGCCAGGCGGCGGGTGAACCGCCGGGCATGATGGACGGACCGTGGCGGGCCCCCTCCTCGCCGCCCGATACCCCGGTGCCAATGTAGAGCAGGCCCTTGGACTCGACATACCGGGTGCGCCGGATGGTGTCCTCGAACAGGGAATTGCCGCCGTCAATGAGGATGTCGCCGGCCTCCAGGTGCGGCAACAACAGCTCGATGAATTCATCGACCGCCGCGCCGGCCTTGACCATGAGCATCACCCGCCGCGGCCGCTTCAGCAACCCGACCAATTCCGGGATCGAGTGGGCGCCGATCACCCGGGTGCCCTTGGCTTCCTGGTTCAGAAAGGCGTCCACCTTGGACACCGTGCGGTTGAACACGGCGACGGTGTAGCCGTGGTCGTTCATGTTGAGGATGAGGTTCTGGCCCATTACCGCCAGACCAATCAGGGCAATGTCAGCTTTTGGTTCCATGAGTTCGTGATCGAGTTCAAAAGTTCAAAAAGTAGGTCGTACCATACAAAAGCCGCCCGCCAGCGCCAGAAGTATTTTTTGCGGGGTCGGGCGCGGCGGCGCTGGCCCGCCTCCCGCACGCCGGATTTACTCGACGGCGATGACACTGATGCGCTTGGCCCGCGCCAAGGCCTCGACCTGCTCCTGTTCCAGCAGCAAGGTCCGGCCCGCTTCGAGCGCCAGGACCGCCACCCCCGACGCCGCGCACGTCTCGACCGTCCGCAGGCCCGCGCAGGGGATGTCAAAGCGAAAGTCGTGGTTGGCCTTGGCCACTTTCACCGCCACCGCCCCGCCCTCCTCTCCCGCCAGCTCCCCACCCCGCGCCAGGCAACGGTCCGTCCCCTCGAAACCTTCGACGGCAAGCACGGAGCCGTCTTTGACCACCACCATCTGCCCGATCTCCAACCGCGAAATCTCCCGGGCCAGACGCCGGCCGAACTCGACGTCCCGCCGCTGCGCCTCGGTGATCCGGGGTCCCAAATGGAAGCCCGCCCCCGGCATCAATGGCCGCAACCAGGGCGTCGCCTCGATCAATTGGACTCCGTCCTTGTCCAGCTCGTCGGCGATGGCGCCGAAGATCGTGTGGGCGTTTCTTTCCTTCAGCCGCCAGAGCATCGTGACCGCGCGCAAATCCGGGCGCAATTCGAACAGATTCCTGGGCGCGATCTGGCCCACCATCACGCACGCCCGGACGCCGCGGTCGGTGAAGGCGGCGATCATACGGGAAAGTTGACCGACCCGAAGCCACTCGATGTCATCCACCAGGTTGGAAAGCAGTGGGTCGGTCTCGCCTTCGAAGGCGACGGCGACCAGGCGTTTGACGCCCAGGTTCCGCGCCTGCTGGGCAAAGATCAGCGGCAGCGAGCGGTTGCCCGCGATCAGACCCAGGGTTTCGGGCGATGGGTCCATTTCAACTAGCGTTTCGCGGTTCGAGGACTCTCGCCGGGGCATCCCGGCGCGGGAACAACGGTGCGACCTCGCCGATCCGGTGTCCTGGCGTCAGGCCGCCCCAGGCGGTGGCGGTGAAACGGCCCGGGTGACCGGTCAGACCGAGTTGGCCGAAAATCCTCTCCCCCGTGGCGGGGATGAACGGCCAGAGCAACACCGCCAGTACCCGGCAAGTCTCGGCCAGGTTGTAAAGCACTTCGTCCAGCCGGGCGGCCTTGCCCGGATCTTTGGCGAGCTTGAACGGCGCCGTCTGATCCACATACTGATTGGCCCGAGTCACGATCGACCAGATGGACTCCAACGCGGCTTGCAAGCGGTGATCGAGCAGGTCCGCCTTCACCCGGGCGACGGCCTCGCTGACCTCGCCGGCCAGCTCCGCGGATGTCGCCGGCACGATGCCCTCCCGGTAACGCTTCAGCATGGACAACGAGCGGTTGACCAGGTTGCCCAGGCCGTTGGCCAACTCGGCGTGATACCGCGCCGCAAATCCAGCGTCGGTCCAGTTCCCGTCGGGACCGATGTCCAGCTCGCGGACGACGTAGTACCGGAAGGCGTCCACGCCCCAGTCGTCGATGACCGCGACCGGATCGACGACATTGCCGGTGCTCTTGCTCATCTTCTCGCCATCCTTCTGCCACCAGCCGTGGACCAGGATTTTTCCGGGCAGCGGCAGGCCCATCGCCTTGAGCATGATCGGCCAGAAGACCGCGTGGAACCTCAGAATGTCCTTGCCGACGATGTGGAGGTCGGCGGGCCACAGAGTCAGCGCCGGGGCACTCGTCGCCGGCGGGGGATCGGCGGGTTGGAGTCCAAGCGCGGCGCGGACGACCGGATCGCCATGCGCGGCGGCGGCGCTGATGTAATTGACCAGGGCGTCGAACCAGACGTAGTTCACGTACTGGGCATCGAACGGGAGAGGGATGCCCCAGTTCAACCGGGCCTTGGGCCGGCTGATGCAGAGGTCTTCGAGCGCCTCAGCGCGGAGGAATCCCAGCACTTCATTACGCCGATACACCGGCTGAACGAAATCGGGATGGGATTCAATGAAATCGACGAGCCAGGCCTGGTCGCGGCCCATGCGGAAGTACCAATTCTCCTCGACGAGTTGAGTGACTTCGCCCCAGAAAGGGTCGAAAGTCCCGTCGGGACGCCGGTCCTTTTCGGTCAGGAAGGTTTCCTCTTTCCCGGAGTACCAGCCGGTGTAGGGGGCTTTGTAAATATCGCCCTGGGCGTGCAGCTTGTTGAGAACGGCGGCGACGATCGCTTTGTGGCGGGGCTCGGTGGTGCGGATGAAATCGTCGTTGGCAAGGTCCAGTTTCCGGGTCAGGGCCTGGAACCGCGCGGCCAGGACATCGCAATACGCCTGCGGGGTGGCCCCCTCGGCTTGCGCCGCCTGCTGGACCTTTTGACCGTGTTCGTCAGTGCCGGTCAGGAAAAAAACGGCCTGACCGAGGCTGCGGTGAGCACGCGCGATGACGTCGGTGACGACCTTCTCGTAGGCATGGCCAAGATGCGGCTGGCCGTTGACGTAGTCGATCGCCGTTGTCACGTAGAACATTTTGCTCATCGGCCGCCAGTCTGCCGCACCCGAGGGCCAAAGGCAAATCTTCCCCGTCCCCGGGCCGCCTGGCGGCGGTCCAAACGGCGGCGTCCATGACAAAGAGCTTTACAGGGGGAAGGCTCGTGCCCAGATTAGCCGGCATGTTGAGTGAATCCGCGCCAGTTGCAAACCGTCCCGCGCCGGTCCCCGATGAGTTTCCGGACCGGCCGCGGCTGGGGGCATTGGACGCTGCGATCCAGCGTTCGCAACGGCATTTGCTCGGCATCCAACACACAGAGGGTTACTGGGTAGGCGAACTGATGGTGGACTCGACGCTGGTCACCGACATGGTCGCCTACCATCACTGGAACGGGCGCGTGGACGAAAGCTGGCAACGCAAAGCGGTCCACCACATCTTCTCCATGCAACTCCCGGACGGCGGCTGGAACATCTACTACGGCGGTCCGTCCGAGGTCAACGCCACGGTCAAGGCCTACCTGGCCCTCAAGCTGGCGGGCGTGCCGGTGACCGACCCGCGCATGCTGCGGGCGCGCGCCGCGGCGTTGAGCATGGGCGGGGTGCCCCGAATGAACACCTTCTCCAAGCTCTACCTGGCGTTGCTGGGGCTGTTTCCCTGGGAATACGTCCCGACGATCCCGTGCGAGGTGATCCTCATCGGCAAGTGGTTTTATGTGAATTTCAACGAAATGAGTTCGTGGAGCCGGTCGATGCTCGTGCCCCTGGCGATCATTAACCACTTCAAACCGACCCGCCCGTTGCAGCCGGCCGTCGCCCTTGACGAACTCTACCCGGAGGGCTACCACGAACGCGACCTGGCGATCCCCCGCGATCCCGAGTGGTTCACCTGGCGCAATTTCTTCCTCTGGCTCGACAAATTGCACAAGTTCGCCGAATGGTTCGCGCAGCACCGCGTCCATCCGTTCCGCAAACGCGCGCTCAAAAAGGCCGAGCAATGGATGCTCGAACGCCTCGAAGGGACCGACGGCCTGGCGGCCATTTTTCCCGCGATGCTCAACTCGTTGATCGCCCTCAAGGCACTGGGATACCCCGACGATCATCCCCAGGTCCTCCGCGCCGAGCGCGAATTGAAAAAGCTCGAACACGAAACCGCGACCAGCGTCCACCTCGAGCCGTGTTTCTCGCCCGTCTGGGACACCGCCATCGCGGTGATCTGCCTCCAGGAGTCGGGCCTGCCGGCCGACCATCCCGCCCTCCAGCGCGCCACGGATTGGCTGATCGACCGCGAGATCCGTTTCCGCGGGGATTGGTGCTACAAGAACCCCGCCCGGGTCGAACCCAGCGGCTGGGTCTTCGAGTTCGCCAACCAGTGGAACCCGGACGTGGATGACACCGCCATGGTGCTGCTGGCGCTGCGGAAGGTCCCGACCAACAAGCCGCGCCGACGCGACGAGAGTTTTCAGCGCGGGTTGAAATGGATGCTGACCTTCCAGTGCAAAGACGGCGGGTGGGCCGCGTTCGACAAGGACTGCACCAAGGGCATCCTGGAGAAGGTGCCGTTTGCCGACCACAACGCGATGCTGGATCCGGAATGCGCCGACATTACGGCGCGCATCCTGGAGCTGCTGGGCTACGAAGGCTTCGAGCTGCAGCACCCGCAGATTCAGAAGGCGCTTCAGTTCATCCGCGATCATCAGGAACCGGATGGCTCATGGTACGGGCGCTGGGGTGTCAATTACATCTACGGCACCTGGCAGGTCCTGCGCGGGATGCGCGCCCTGGGATTGGACATGCAGCAGCCCTGGCTCCTCAAGGCCCGCGCCTGGCTGGAGAGCATTCAACGCGCGGACGGCGGCTGGGGTGAACGCTGCAATACCTACGAAGACCCCGTCTTCAAAGGCCAGGGCCCCAGCACCGCCTCCCAAACCGCCTGGGCCGTCATGGGCCTGTGCGCCTTCGACGATCCCCAACGCCCCAGCCTGCTGCGCGGCGTCGAGTACCTCCTGCGCGCCCAGAACCCCGACGGCTCCTGGACTGAACTCGAAACCACCGGCACCGGATTCCCCCGCGTCTTTTACCTGAAATACGACATCTACCGCAACACGTGGCCGCTGCTGGCCCTGGCCACTTACCGCAAATGCCTGCCGCAGACCGCGAAGCCCAAGCCGGCCCCGCGCCCGGAACCCGCGGCCGCTTTCCATGCCAGCACCACCGCCGCGGCCTGATCGCATCCTTGTCTGCTTTGCCTTGCCGGAGGAAGCGGCGCCGTTCCGCCGGCAGACCCGCGCGCGCCGCGACGTGGAGGTCCTCCTCACCGGCATCGGCCAGGCGAACGCCCGGTCCGCCATCCACCCGGCCATCGCCCCCCCTCCCCGGTTCGTTTTCAGTTGCGGTTTCACCGGCGCGCTCCGACCCGGCTTGACGATCGGCACCGTCCTGTTTAACGCCGATCCGGGATTCCCGTTCACCCCCGCCCTCGAGTCTGCGGGTGCCATCCCGGCCCAGTTCCTCTGCGCCGATCGCATTTTCAGCACGGCAAGGGAAAAAGGCGCGGCCTGGCAATCGGCGCGCGCCGATGCGGTCGAGATGGAATCCGGCGTGGTGCGTGAGGTGTGCCGCGGCCACCACATCCCGAGCGCCACTGTCCGGGTGATCTCCGACACGGCGGACGAGGATCTGCCGCTTGATTTCAACCGGCTCATGACCCGCTCCCGGCGGATGAACTACCTCAAGCTGGCCGGCGCGCTCTTCAGGTCTCCCGGCCGCATCCGATCCCTACTGAAGCTCCAACGCCAGTGCCGAGCGGCGGCGGAGTCGCTCGCTCGCGTGCTCCTCCTTGTGCTCCCAGCCCGGGAGTAGCCGAGTCGGCTTTGCCGTCCAGATCCAACGCCGTCTTCGCGCATTACACTTGGCGGTTGTGCCGCTGGGCATCCACGGTTGCCAGCGTCGCCAAAAACTCATCTTGAAACCGCCTGGCTTCCCCCAAAGCTCCGGGAGCAACCAATCTGCTCCAAGCGTTTTTCAAATCCGTGGCATGAGCTTCGTAATCACGCTTCTTTTTACGGATCCGCTTGCTTTTTGGCTGCTGCCCGAGCCGCGATTCCGGGTGGGTATAGCACTCAACCTGCTGGTGCATCGCCCGGTCGCTCGGAAATAACGCAGCGACCACCCAAGCCTCGGTGCTTTTTGGCGTGTTCGGGCAATGGATGCTGTAGTGACGCAGTTGGTCCATCAATAAGAGTACCGCATCACCAGGTTTGAGGTTGACGGTTTGCAACGCCGCCAGCCCCTGCTCCTGGTTGTGCTTGCCGGTAGTGGTGGTGGAACGAGTGACGACCTCCTCGGTATAATTCCTCAACAGTTTTTCCGTCTTGAACCGCCAAGCCGGACTGGGGTTGTCGATGGGGTTCCAGAGCGTGACTTCCAGTGTTGCTCCCGATTCGGTCGTTGCGCCGAAGAAGATATGTGGTACCCCCGACCTCATGGGAAAGGCCGTCTTGTAAAGGCGCGGCACGCCAGGCCGAACACCACGGCGCAGCAGGGTTTCGTCATCCACTCGCCCGAATGCCGCGGCACTCAACACACCCAGAGCCTCCAACAGGTTGCTTTTGCCGCTGCCATTGGCGCCGATGAACACGTTGATCCGCCCCAGCTCAAGGCTGTCCACCTTGACCAGCGATTTGAACCGTTCAACCGAAAGGTTGCGTATCACACTTTCTCTTTACTCTGTTTCCCTGGGTGAAGCGATAAAATTTCCTTCTCCTGGCAGTCGCTAATTGAAACCCATGACTTGCGTCAACCCGTGAACAATTTTTCAAGAAACCGCTATGGTCTGGGCGTTTCGTCCGGCGCGGCCGCGGGTCCGAGCGGGGGCTTCTCCTTCACCTGCTCGGTGTAACTGATCAGGGCGGCGCCGAGCATGATCAGCACGACTCCCACCCAGCGCAGCGGCGCGACCCGTTCGTGGAGAAACCAGATGGCGGCGAAGGTGGCGAAGACGAAACTCAACCCCGTCAGCGGCCAGAGGAAGCTGATGTCGCTCCGGGACATCAGGACCAGCAGACAGGCGAAGAAAAGGGCCTCGAAAAACACGCCCAGGAGAATCGAGGGATTGGTCACCCCGGCGCGCAGGACACGCGCCACTTCGCCGGCAGTCACCGCGTGCACCGGGCCGATCCGGGCCATGCCCTTCTTCAGGAGCACGACGCCGGTGGATTCGAAGACCAGGCCGACGAGGAGGATGAGCAGCAGCTTGAACATATCACAAATCCTGGTAGCGGATCAGTTGGATCCCGAGCCGATCGATCAGCCCCTTTACACGCGGGCTGATCAGCGCCTCGAACTCAGTGCGAGACTCGTCCAGGGAAGGATGGGAGTAAAGCTCCGAATCGCCACCCGGCAAGTGGGGGAGCAGGTTCAGGACGTAGCGCTCATCGACCCGGCCATCCTGGAGCAACCCAAACACCACGCGGGGATGCTGGACGCCCAACTGGTTCAATGCGGGCCGGCTGCGGGCGGCCAGCCAGGTGAAGATCACCGCGTGGCTGATCCGGTACAGCCAGCGGCCGGAGGCCAGGCGGGCGTTGAGCCAGAAACGGTCGCGCGTCAGGCGCATCCGGGAGAGCTTCCAGTCAGCCGCATGGTGGCGGAGGAGGCTGAAGACCGTCGGGTGGAGGTGGAGGTGCAGGTGGCCATTCAGGTGGTCGAGGGGCAGGCCGGTGGTGCCGAACTTCCGGACCTGGGCGTCGATTTCGTGGCGGAGCTGGTGCCGCAGAGCGCGGTCGAGAAAGTAACGCAGGGCGGCGAGCACGGGCCGGTTGCTGAAGTGGTGGTGATTATCCACCAGGCCGGGAATCTGGGTTGGCTTGAGCGTGGACCGGCCGCAGACCAGGGTCAGGTGCAGGCCGACGCCCAGGCGCGGATGCTGGCGGGCGAGTTCGACCGCCTCGTCGGCGGCGGCCCCATTGACCATCAGGCTGGCGGTGGTGAGGATGCCTTCGCGGTGGGCGCGGATCACCGCGGCATTGATCGAGCGGGAGCGGCCGAAATCGTCGGCGTTGACGATCAGGCGTCGGGCCGCGTCAAGGCACGCCATAATTCGGCACCAGGCCGCCGGAGGAGAGCCGATACCAGGTGCGGCAGATCAGGAGCAGTTTCTGGGCGCGACCCAGGCGGGTCGGGGTGGGACCGAACACGTCGAAGCGGCGGGCTTCGAGTTTTCTCAAGAGCCGCCAATAGACCGAGCCCATCAGTTCAGGCGTGGCCATCGAGCGGCGGTCCACCTCCGGGAGCGCGCGCCGGGCTCGCTGGTAAAAATCCCGCGCGCGTTCGGCGACACCGCGGGCCAGGGCTTCGAACCGCGGGGAATACTCGAAGCGGAGGATTTCCTCCTCGCGCACGCCGGAGCGCGCCAATTGCGCCAGCGGCAGATAAATCCGGCCGCGTTCGGCATCGACGCGGACATCGCGCAAGATATTGGTCAGTTGGAGGGCCTTGCCGAGGTCCACCGCGTATTGGCGGCAGCGGGGATCGCGGTAGCCGAGGATTTCGATGCTCAGCAGGCCCACGACCGATGCCACCCGGTAGCAGTACTGGTCCAGATGTTCGTAATCCTCGTAGCGTTGGATGTCCAGGTCCATCTCCACCCCCCGGATCAGCTCGTCGAACAGTTCGAAGGACAAGCGGTGGCGGGCGATCACCGGCTGCAATTCCCGGTTCACCGGGAATTGCGGGCTTCCACCTTCGCAGGCAGCCCGGACATCGACGCGCCAGGCCGCCAGCCGCGCGCGCCGCTGCGGGGCTGGAAGCGCGTGGTCGTCGGCGGCATCATCCACCTGCCGGCAGAAGGCATACAGGGCGGACATGCTCTGGCGCTGGGTCCTGGGCAGCAGGACGAAGGCCAGCGCCAGATTGGATGCGCTCCGGCGGGTAATCGTCGGGCTGACTTGCATGGATCAAGTCGGCGAGGGCGAGGAAGGCGGCTCGCTGGGCCGCAACGGGGGCAGACCACCGGTCTCGGCCAGGGTCGGATTTCGCCCGCGATGCTCGCGGCGCCGGCGACGGCGTCGATGTCGATGGTGGCGCGCGTCGGGACCGTCGTCTTCGTCGGATTGGGTTCCGTTCCTGGTCGCGGCGGGAGCGGTTGGCGCGGCGGAGGAGCGGTGGTGGTGATGGGAGTGATGGTGAGGTCGGCCCGAGCGGCGAAGGTATTTGGCCCAGAGGAACAGGAGGATCATCAGGCCCAGGCCGGCGACGATGATCCAGGTCAATTCCTGCGCGATGAGACCGGTCCCGCGGCCAAGGGAAACGCTGGGACCGGAGGGGCCCAGGCCGAGGTCGCCGCCCAGGGCGAGGAAGGAATTGACACTCAGCATCGGCTCAACTCCTTCCCGGAGGGCAGTTCGGTGTCATCCTCCAACGGAGTGTCGGTGGTGATGTTCAGGCGCTGCATGCGGTAGCGCAAGGCATGCCGGCTGAGTTTCAACTGGTCCGCGGTCTTGGTCAGGCTGAAGTGATTGCGCTCGAGCATGGTCAGCACGACTTCCCGCTCATAATTGGCCATGAGTTCATCCAGGGACTGATCGCTGGGAATGGTCAGCGAGGGGTTTTTTCGCAACCGGGCTTCGATCTGGAAATCGGGCAGGTTTTCCGGCTGGATCTCGCCGGTCG